>JAYRLJ010000357.1:0-3257 GCA_041905305.1 Hylemonella sp.
AAGGCGCGCATGACCAGTGCGAAGTCGATGCCGGCCTTGCGGTTGATCTGCACCTGGCGCAGCCCCTTCTGGGTAATTTCCACCGGGTCCTCGGCGGTCCAGATCTTGGTCTCGGGCGTGTTGAGGAACTTCAGGATGGAATGCAACGTGGTGGTCTTGCCGGAGCCGGTGGGACCGCAGACGTAAAACAGACCGTAGGGCTTGCTGACCGTCGCCTCCAGACGCTCCCGGTTGTGCGGCATCAGGCCCAGCTTCTCCAAGGGAATCGGTTCGCCCGCGGCCAAGATACGCATCACCACGTCTTCCACGCCGCCCGCGGAAGGGATGGTGGCCACACGCAGCTCGATGTCCAGCGGGCCGTATTTCTTGAACTTGATCTTGCCGTCCTGCGGCTTGCGGCGCTCGGAGATATCGAGGTCGCACATGATCTTCAGGCGCGTCACCATGGCCTGGCGGAAATGCGCCGGCACCTCGATGTACGGTACCAGCATGCCGTCAATGCGAAAGCGGATGCCGGTCTTGAGCTTGCCCGGCATGGGCTCGATGTGGATGTCCGACGCCTTCTGGTGGTAGGCATCGATGATGACCTTGTTGACGAACTTGACCAGCTCGTTGTCGGCCGCGGCCGATTCCAGCGATTCGTCGTTCTCCTCATCGCCCAGCGGACCACCCATGTCGGCGAGCAACTGGTCGATGGAGGTGGTGTCGATCGCGCCGAACAGCTGGTCCAGCGTCTGCTCGAACTCGACCTGCGTCGTCACCCGGTAGGCGAACTTGCTGATGCGCGGAAAGACCTGGGGCACCACACGTGCACCGCGCGTGGCTTCCGGGTCGGTGCACATGATGACCAGGCCTTCTGGCGACTCCTCCAGCGGTATCCAGCCCTGCCCTTCGGCAAAGTCGCGCTTGAGCGGGCCGTGCAACATCTCGGAGCGGATCCGCCCGGCATTGAATGGCTCGTAAGGCACGCCAAAGAACCTGGCCAGCGAGGCCCCGATCTGGGCCGGTTGCAGCTGGTAGGTGGTGGTCAGCAGCTGCTCCACCGACAACCCCTGCTCGCGCGCCTCCTGGACGCAGCGGCGCAACTCCTCGTCGGTCAGCACGCCATCGGCGACCAGACCGTCGTACTTGCTCGCCTTGCGGCGCTGGCCCTCACCGGCCTTCTGCAGACGCTGCCGGATCGCCGTCCCCAGCGTCTTGCACAACTGGCCCACCCCCTCGACCTCCAGTTCGCCAAACGGCTGGTCGCTCTTGTTGTTGATGACCTGCAGCACGCCATACAGCGTGCCGCCTTCCAGGATGGGCGTCACCAGCATCTGCTTGGTACGGTAGCCGGAGCGCTTGTCGACCTCCTTCAGAAAAGTCAATGCCGGATGGATCTGCTTGAGGGCCTCGTCGTCATAGACATCCGCCAGATTCAGCATCTGCCGGCTGTAGGCCGCGTAGCCCGCCAAGCTCTGCGGGCTGATCGGCAACTTGAGCTCGCGGCTGGTGTTCAGGCCGGTCTTGAGCTTGGAGACGATGGCGCTCTGGTCCTCGTTGACCGCATACAGCGTCAGGCGATCGGCATTGAGGAGCTTGCAGATGTCCGGGCTCACCTCCAGCATGATCTGCTCGACGTTCTCGGTTTCGTGGATGCGCGCCGTGACCTGCTGCAGCTGGCGATAGAACAGCACTTCGAAGGTGACCCCCCGCTTGTCTGGCGGCAGTTTCTGCGTTTCAAAAAAAGCCTGCTCGGTCGACTTGTCCGATGCGGAAGGTTTCATGGCTGCGCTCATAAATCAATTGCCTGCCCAGGCCTTTCGGTCCGGGCCAGGTCGCTCAGGTCTGGATGAACTGCATCTGCGTACCCGCCAGTTCGATCAGGTCGCCATTCTGGAGAGGCATCGGATCGTCACCGATGGGCGCGCCGTTGAGCAGCGGACGGCTGGCACCCTCCACGTGCGCCATCACGAAAGCCTGCTGCCGGCGAGTGATGGCCGCCACCGCCACGCCGGGCTTGCCGATGGTCGTCACCACCTTGGTCAAGGGCAACTCGCGACCGGCCGCCGCCCCGGAGAGCACCCGGATGCCGCCGGTCAGTTCGCTGCTACTTGAGCGCTGGGTGGTCATCATCACGTCCGCCGCAGCGGCCATCGCCTTGTTTGCCCGTTCACCCTCTGCCTCGTTCAGGAATTGGATCTTGTACTTGCCGACTTCGACGGTGTCACCGTGCTGCAACGCCTGGCGCCGAATCGCCTTGCCGTTGACAAACGTGCCGTTGGTGCTGTCGAGGTCTTCCAGCACGACCTGCCCGCCCAGCATCTGCACCGCCGCGTGCTCGCCACTGACGGCCAGGTTGTCGATCACCACATCGTTGTAGGGTCGCCGGCCCAGGGTGGTTCGCTCCTTGGCCAGCTGGACTTCCTTGATGACCACACCGTCGATCGAAACGATCAGCTTCGGCATGCCTGACTCCTGTTGCTTGTGCGCATCCAACACTTTCCGATCTGTCATTGCCCCCCCTATCCAAGCGGTGGTCCCCAGCAGGCGGCGCCTACGACGCCTCCGCCTCGACCAGCAGCACCGTGATGTTGTCCCGTCCGCCCTGCGCATTGGCCGCGTCCACCAGGCTGCGTGCCCGCACCGCCAAGGACACGGGTTGCGCCAGCAGTCCGGCCGTGATGGCATCGCTCACCATGTCCGACAGACCGTCCGAGCACATCAGGTAAAGGTCACCCGTTTCTACCAGATGCTCCGTCACCTCCAGCGCCACCGTGCTTTCAACCCCCAGTGCGCGCGTCACCAGATTCTTGTTCATCGAACTCGCTGCCTGCTGCGGCGTCAGCAGGCCCGCATCGATCTGCTCCTGCAACAGCGAATGATCGCGCGTCAGCTGTGTCAATTCGCCGCGGCGCCAGCGGTAGCAGCGGGAGTCGCCAATATGTCCCAGCAGCAACCAGTCCTCCCGGAACACGCCCACCACCAAGGTCGTCCCCATGCCGGCGTAGTGCGCGTTGGCCTGGGCTGCCTTGAAGATGGACGCGTTGGCATTATCAACACAGATCTCCAGCGCGCGGCGGATGTCGCGTCTCTGGGCCACGCCGTCCGCCGCGGCCAACCAGCGTCCCAGGTCATCGGCAATGTGGCTGGTAGCCATGCCGCTGGCGACCTCGCCCGCGTTGTAGCCGCCCATGCCATCGGCCAGGACAGCCAGCCCGACGGGCGTGTCAAAGGCGGCCGCATCCTCATTGTTGGCCCGGATCAGACCGGTGTCA
>JAYRLJ010000358.1:0-3255 GCA_041905305.1 Hylemonella sp.
GCAGGAATTCGCCGGGAGTTGGTGCTTGGAGTTCGCTCACTTCAGCGCCTCCTCAACCCAATCCCATCGCTTGTCCTTGATCATCACGAACCGGCAACGGCCTTCTGACAGATTGGCCCACAGGCCGCCGATCAGGCGGTCATCCTCAGCCCCGCTCCAGCGATCCGCGCCCTTGTATTCAACCGCGAGAATCGGCCCCGGCTGGTCTGCCCCCCCTGGCAACTGGCAGACGAAGTCTGGATAGAAGCGGCCATCGGCCTTCTGCAAGAAGAATGAACTGCCTTCGCGCCGCACGAGGTTGCGCACCCAGAACTGGATGCGTCCCTGCTGCGCCCACATATCCAACTGGCAGGCGCATTCGAACTCTTCCTTGCTGTCGAAGTCACCCATGCGCCCATAGAAGTGCTTGCGGAAATCGAAGTGCCCGAAGCGGCCGTCGTAGTCGCGGCTGGGGGCGTAGGCCTGGGCGTGGAACTCGAAGGCGTATTGATCCGTCACCGCCACCCGCGTGGCCGCATCGTCACCGAATAGCGCCTGCTGGAACGCCTTGCCAACGGCCTGCTTGCGCAGTTCACGAATGCGCGCCTCGACCAGATTGCGGATCAGAAATTTCTGAAGGTTGGCACGTGCCAGCGTGAAACCTTCACGGCGCAGCAAATCAGTAATCCATGCAGCAACAAATGCCTGCTTGCTCGCGTGGGTCAGTGACGGCTCGGGGAGGTTGCGGCACAGCCAAGCAGCAATGCGAACTTCATCCCAGTGTTCCGGTTGATAGACGAGGCCCAGATCGCGCTGCAACTCCGGCAGGAAACGCGACACCATGTGGCCACCCGCATCGATGTCGATCTCGCCGCCTTCCGATACTTTCAGCGCGGCACCCAAGGCCGTCAGGTCATCGGCCGTCGGTGCGGCATCGTAGGGTGAAAGGTCCCATGGATATTCCAGCACCTCCGGGTCATCAAACAGTGCCAGTTCACCCTGCACACGCAAAGCCAACTGCGGCACCCGAAAACGCTCGCCCAATTCGGCAGGCGTCTGGAAGAACTCAATCGCCGTGGTGCGGCTGACTTCGGCGGCCTCCACAATCGCCGCAGCAGCAGTTTCCGAGGTCACCGATGCTTTGAGCACTTCAGCTTCATCTTCCGTGAGCGGCGTGCTGATCGTCAGCGTGTTGAGCTTGCCGTCCCAACTGACCTTGTCACGCACCGGCTTCGGCACGCTCTTCAGGTCGGGTTTTTCGGACAAGGTAATCGCCACGGGCCGAACAACCACGCGCCCGGCGTGGCCCCCCAGATCCAGCCGTGCTTGTTCTGCCTTGGCTGCAGTAACGAACTCGGTGACTTCGCGCCGCTCAAACCCGGCACCGGCCACTAGTCGATCCCGCAGCGCGCCTGCCGTCTCGGCAAAGTTGCGCGACACCACGAATGCATAAGATTGATTCAATGCGCGGGCGCTGCGATGGCTGGCGCCCGGCTGCCGCAGCACGCGCCCGAGCAACTGCTCCACCGCCGTGGCCGACTTGAGCTCCGCCATGCTCACCAGAATGTAGGCAAACGGGCAGTCCCAACCTTCGGCCAGCGCCTTCTGGGTGATGACGAACTTCACCGGGCAGTCCGGGTCGGCAATGCCCAGCTGGTAATCGGCATCGATCTGCTCCAGCCCCTTTTCCTCGCCCGTGGCCACCACGATTTCGCTGGCGGGGATGCCGTGGTTGGTGATCAGCTCGTTCTTCACCTTCTCGAAATCCAGCGTCTCGATACCGGCGCGGCGAGGTTCGGACTGGATCAATACGATGGGCCGCAGGTAGGCCGCGCCGGCACGGCGTTCTTCGTCCGCCAGCTTGTGCAAGGCATCGCGTCGACCAATGGCATCGGCCAGGCACTGCTGCCAGTTGGGTTCCGTTTCCAGTACCACCGGCAGCTTGATCATTTCCTCCACCTTCAACTCGGCGGCGGAAACGCTGTGCAGCACATTGGTCGGCGTGCGCTCAAGATCGGGCGTGGCGGTCAGTTCCATCACCCCGCTGGGGCGGAAGCGCGCCAGCATGTCGAAGGCCAGTGGCGTGCGACTGTTGTGTGCCTCATCGACAACGACGAATGGGCGGCGCAGGCGCAGCACATTGGCCAGCGAGTACGGTGTAGTGCGCTCGCTGCCCTCGCCATCGGTCAGCAATTCGTCGCGCTGCGTTGGCGACAGGTTGTCGAAGTGGTGCATCAATGCGCCACTGGACTGGTACACCTTGCGGCACTCTTCCTCTTCCACCTGGAACGCCTGGCGCGTGGCGACGATCACCGTGGTCGAGGTGTCCAGCGTGGCGCGGGTCACGCTCTTGGCTTCTTCCAGATCCAGCACGGTGATCGGCCCCGCCTCGCGCAGTGCGGCGTGATACGGGTGACTGCGATCCTTCAATGCCTTGATGGTCTGCTCGCGGATCGGCTTGCTGGGCACCAGCCACAGAATCACGCTGTGCTCGCAACGCAGCAAGTGCGTGTTGACGAGCTGGACGCTTTTCGCCGCCAGCCAGGTCTTGCCCCCGCCAGTGGGCACGCGCAAACAGAAGTACGGCATGTCGAGCGGGAAACCCGACAGCGGGCTGTACGGGTTGCCGCGCCCCCACAGGCGTTCGGTGGTGGCGGTAAACGCAATCGAGGGCGACGGCAGTTCGTGGCAGGCCTTGAAATAGGCTTCCACGCTGTCGAGCACTTGTTGTTGATAGATTTTCGGTGCGAATCCGGACATGGTTTACACCTCCAGCGCGTACGGGGTCTGCTTGAAGGTCAGCCCCAAGCGTGCGGCGCGGGCACCCATGCGATTGGCAGCGGCGTAAATCACTTTCGGGCCGGCGAACTTCGGCAGCACATCGAACACCGGGCCGGTGAGTACATTGCCGCCGGCAACGGACTTGTCCTTGAGGATGCCGTTGTAAAGCAGGTAAATCGCGCGGCCTTCGTGCACACCCAGCAGCGGTGAATCGGCGGTGCCGGTGAAGCCCGTACCGGTTTCGGCAAACCAGACGAACTCGGCCAGTTGGGCGAATTTCACATCACTGCGGATCTGGCCGTTGGCGTCGAACAAGGGTTCTGCGGACAGGCGACAGAACTGGAAGCCGCCACCGAGACCTGGGACGGTTTCCCCCTTGGCATTTGTGTAGCCACCTGCAACGCGCCTCACGCGCTCAGCGGTGACGCCCGTCGCGATTGAGTCCTTTATCTCTACCAAGATGAATTGCCGCGATTGACCATCCGTGCGGTTCAG
>JAYRLJ010000359.1:0-3252 GCA_041905305.1 Hylemonella sp.
GCTCTACATCGCGCGCCACCATGGCCAGCCCGACGGCGTCAACCTGGTGCCGGCCACGCCGCGCGAGGACGCCGAGGCGCTGCGCTGGAGCTTCTGGACCGTGACCGAGGTGGAGAAGGACGCGCTGACCGTGCTGATGCACCGCCTGGTGATGCCGGCCGAGGAACGCAAGCACGAGCTGGCCGAGGCGGCCGAAAAACGCCTGGCAGTGCCGCTGCGCGTGCTGGAGCAGCATCTGGCGCAGCAGCAGGCACGTGGCGAGTCCCACCTGGCCGCAGCCCGCTTCACAGTGGCCGACCTGTGCGTGGCCAGCGTCATGATGTGGGCGCGGCCGGCGCGCGAGTTGCTGGCCCACTACCCCCTGACGAGCGCCTGGCTGGCGCAGTGCCTGGGCCGGCCGGCGTACGAGGCCCTGCGGCATCCCAAGCGCGCCTGATCTTTCAGGGTGACAGGCATGGTCGAAGGTGATCCAAGAGGGTAAGCTGACACCTGACCGTGTAGCCCCCCTTAGACATGATCCGAGTCGCTACTGCCCGAACCACTCCCGCCACGGCGTCGCAGCGCGTCGCCAGACGCCTGCGCCGTGCGGTGGAGCAATTCCTATGGCTGCCCTGGCTCGTGCTGGTACTGGGCTGCAGCCTGACGTTTGTCGGCGTGTCCCGCTTTGCCGATGCGCAGACTGAGCGTCTGCAGCGACGCTTTGACGAACAGGTCCACGTGATCGAGGACAGCCTGCAGCGCCGCTTCGAGCTGATCCTGCGCGGCCTGAGCGGCATTCGTGGGCTGTACGCCGCCAGCGAGCGGGTCAGTCGCCGCGAGTTTGAGCGTTTCGTGTTCTCGCGCGACCAGGACGGCGAAACCCAGGGCGTGCGCGGCTTTGGCGTGATCGAGCGCGTCGCCCGCCAGGACCTGGATGCTTTCGTGCGCCGTCAGCGAACCGACGGGGCACCCGGCTTTCGGGTCAGTACCAGCGGTCAGGCGTCGGACCTGTATGTCGTCAAGTACATCGCGCCACTGGAGTTCAACCATGCTGCGCTCGGTTTCGACTCGGGCAGCAATCCGGTGGCACGGGAGGCCATCGAGCGCGCCGTGCGTAGTGGCTCGGTGGCCCTGTCGGGCAAGCTCAACCTGGTGCAAGACCGACAGGCACGGCCGGGTTTCGTCATGTACCTGCCGCTGTACCGCTCGGACGCCATGCCCCTGGCCGAGGGCGAACGCCAGGAAGCCCTGGTGGGCTTGGCATTTGCGCCGCTGGTCCTAGACGAGTTGCTGCAGGCCAGCCTGCTCAGCCTGCGCTCAAGCGGACTGAATTTCCAGATCTACGACGGCGTTCCGGACGCAGGTACAGCGCCGCTGTTCAGCCTGATCCCGCCCGACGCGCCCCAACTGGGCGAGGCCGCACCGAAGTTGCTGGCGCGGCGCACGGTGCGGGTCGGTGGGCACGAGTTGACACTGCAGTTCCGCAGCACGCCAGCCCTGGAGTCGCCGCTCAACCAACGGCTGGTGCTCGCGCTGGGCATCACGGGTGTGGGCCTGAGTGCGGCCCTGGCCTGGGTGCTCTGGCTGATGGCGCGTGGGCGGCGGCGTGCCATCGACCTGGCCAGCAACATGACGCAGGAGGTGCAGCGCCTGGCCCGCGTGGCCCGCCATACCACCGATGCGGTGATCATCTCCGATGCGCAGGGCCGTATTGTCTGGGCCAACCAGGCCTACAGCCTGATCACGGGTTACAGCCTGCAGGAGTCGCTCGGCCGCAAGCCGGGTGAGCTGTTGCAGTGCGAAGGTACCGACCCGGCCACCGTGGCGACGCTGTCCTGGCACCTGCGCGAGCATCTGCCGTGCCGGGTCGAAATCCTCAACCGCGGCAAGCAGGGGCGCGAGTACTGGCTGGACCTGGAGATCCAGCCGATTCGCGAGCCCGACGGCACGGTGAGCGGCTTCATGGCGGTGGAGCGCGACATCACCGAACGGCGCGAACGCGAGGCACGCCTGCAGCAGGCCGTTCGCGAGAGCGAGCAGCTGATGCGGGCCATCGGCGAGTTTGCGATCGTCTCGATCGCCGACGCGGAAGGCCGGATCATGCAGGTCAATGCCGCCTTCGAGCGCGTCAGCGGCTACAGCCGCCAGGAGTTGCTGGGGCAGAA
The DNA here is from genome assembly GCA_041905305.1 of Hylemonella sp. Taxonomy (GTDB): domain Bacteria; phylum Pseudomonadota; class Gammaproteobacteria; order Burkholderiales; family Burkholderiaceae_C; genus Hylemonella. The sequence continues at coordinate 2,145 of JAYRLJ010000359.1, forward strand.
CCACCGCATCCTGATGTCGGGTGTGCAGGGATCTGATTTCTGGCGCCGGGTCTGGGCCACGATCAACGACAAGAAGAGCTGGCAAGGTGAAATCTGCAACCGGGCCAAGGATGGCCACCATTACTGGGTGAACACCCTGATCGCGCCGTTGACCGATGCCGATGGTGTGGTGGAACGCTATATCGCCATCAGCGCCGACATCACGGCGCTCAAGCATGCGGTGACGCAGCTTGGGCGCTACAACCAGCGCATGTACGCCGTCATCGAGAACCTGCCCTGCGGCCTGAGCGTGACGGACGAGCACCTGAACATCGTGACCTACAACAGCCGCTTTGCGGACCTGATGGCCTGCCCGCCCGACGTGATGTCGCAACGGCCGTTGCGGGTGGAGTCGGTCTTGCGCATCATGGTCGATCGGGGTGACTTCGGCCCTGACAAGGATCAGGCCTTGACGGAGTTGCTGGACAAGTTCCGTGAGCCCCGGGCGGAAAAATACCGCCGCCCGACCCGAGACGGGCGCGTGATCGAGGTCAGCACCGCACCGATGCCCGGTGGCGGCCTGGTGTCCACCTTCACCGATGTGACGGAGGAGGAGCGCAGCAAGCAGACGGCGGTGGAGTACCGGCAGATCCTGGAAGGTGCGGTGGACGCGCTGGACGAGGCTTTCGTGATCTTTGACCGTGACGACCGCCTGTTCTACTGCAATGACCAGTACCGGCGGATTTACCCATCGTCGGCCGATCTTTTTGTGCCGGGCGCCTCCTTCGAGCACATGGTCCGGGAGGGCGTCCGGCGTGGACAGTACCCGGAGGCGCTGGGCAAGGAAGAGCAGTGGATCGCCGAGCGACTGCAGGCGCACCAGGAGAATTACCGCGTCCATGTTCAGCAGCTCGACACGGGGCGCTGGGTGCGCATTGTCGAAGCCCGCACGCCTGATGGCTACTACGTGGGATTTCGCATCGACATCACCGAGCTCATGCAGGCGGTGCAGGCGGCGGAGATGGCCTCGGTGGCCAAGAGCAGTTTCCTGGCCAACATGAGCCACGAGATTCGCACCCCGATGAACGCGGTGCTCGGCATGCTCAAGCTGCTGCAGGGCACGCCGCTG
>JAYRLJ010000018.1:0-19555 GCA_041905305.1 Hylemonella sp.
CCGCTGAGCACGAGGCGGCCACCTTGTGCCTCGATGGTGATGTTCACCTCCTGCGTGGGCTCGTGGCTCTTGAGCGCGGCACGCACGCGGGCGGCCAGCGTCATGTTAGCCAGCAGCTTGCGTGATTCCTCCGACTCCTGGAACTCCGGCCGCGTGGTGAGCTGACGGATCTGCTCGACACAGCTGGGAACGCTGAGGCGGTCGGTGTTGAGCACCAGGTCGTAGAGCACCGGGTCGCCCCAGGTCACGCCGAACTGCTGGTGCATGCGGCTGGCATGGGCATGGTCGCTGCGGCGGATCTCGCTCTCGGCGAAGTCACGGTCGTCCGTCTCCAGGTGGTTCATCAGCCACTCGACGCGCTTGTTGAAGGAGCGCGTGATGCGCACCGTCACCACATGGGGCACCGGACGCAGCAGGCAGGTGGCGCCCCAGCCGCGCAGCACCACATTGCCCTGGTTCGCCAGGGCAAACACTTCTTCGGCGGTGTAGAGGGCGACGCGGTCGACGTCGGTGGTTACGCGTTCGATCAGGCCCGCCTTGCCTTCGCGCAGGCGGTTGATCAAGCTGGTGGAGACGTGCATCTTGCCGGCCACATGGTCCACCACTTCGTGGCGCATCACGGCCAGGTTCATGCTGGCAGCCAGTTCCATGGCCACGTCCTTGGCGAGCGAGCCCATCTCCTGGGTCATTGCGATCACTGGCATGGTTGTCTCCTCCTTCAGTCCACGGGCCGCTCGGCGGCGAACTCATCCTGCTTCGGTGCCTTGACCAGCGCGATCACCTTGGAGATCAGCGGCCAGAACAGCATCAGCAGCGCCAGCGTGGTGATGCCGCCCACCAGGCCGTTGGAGAACATGATGCCCAGGTCACCTTGCGACACCAGCATGGCCTGGCGGAACGCGTCTTCTGCCTTGTCGCCCAGCACCAGCGCCAGCACCAGCGGCGCGAGCGGGTAGTCAAGCTTCTTGAAGACGTAGCCGACCACGCCGAACAGCAGCATGAACCAGATGTCGAGCATGGCGTTGTGCACCGTGTAGGCGCCGATGGCGCAGATCACGATGATCACCGGGGCGATGATCGAGAACGGGATGCGCAGGATGGAGGCGAACAGCGGCACCGTGGTCAGCACCACCAGCAGGCCGACCAGGTTACCCAGGTACATGGAGGCGATCAGGCCCCAGACGAAGTCCTTCTGCTCGACGAAGAGCAGCGGGCCGGGTTGCAGGCCCCAGATCAGCAGGCCACCGAGCAGCACGGCGGCGGTGGGCGAGCCGGGAATGCCAAGCGCCAGCATGGGCAGCAGGGCACTGGTGCCGGCCGCGTGCGCTGCGGTCTCGGGTGCGACCACCCCTTCGAGCTCGCCGGGGCCGACGGGGGCGCGTTTCTCCGAAACGTTGGGGGCCACGCCGCCCCACTTTCCGGCCGCCGGGGGGCCGCCACCGGGGGTGATGCCCATCCAGATGCCGATCAGCGAACCGCGCAGCGACGTGGCCCAGTACTGCGGCAACTTCTTCCAGGTCTGCAGCACCACCTTGGCATCGATCCGCGCGCTCTTGCCGGAGAAGGCCAGGCCTTCTTCCATCGACAGCAGGATTTCGCCGATGCCGAACAGGCCGATCACGGCGATCAGGAAGTCGAAGCCGCGCATCAGCTCATGGATGCCGAAGGTCAGGCGCAGCTGGCCCGTGACGGTGTCCATGCCCACCGCCGCCAGGCCGAAGCCGATGGCCATGGACGCCAGGATCTTGAACGGCGAGCCCTTGCCCATGCCGACGAAGCTGCAGAAGGTCAGCAGGTACACCGAAAAGAACTCCGGCGGCCCGAACTTGAGGGCAAACTTGGCCACCAGCGGCGCCAGAAAGGTGATCATCACCACCGCAACGAAGGCGCCAACGAAGGACGAGGTGAAGGCACCGGCCAGGGCCTCACCGGCCTGTCCCTTCTGCGCCATCGGGTAGCCATCGAAGGTGGTTGCCACTGACCACGGCTCGCCCGGTATGTTGAACAGCACCGAGGTGATGGCGCCACCGAACAACGCGCCCCAGTAGATGCACGACAGCATGACGATGGCGGAGGTGGGGTTCATGCTGAAGGTCAGCGGCAGCAGGATGGCCACGCCGTTGGCGCCGCCCAGGCCGGGCAGCACACCAATCAGCACGCCCAGGATGATGCCGACCATCATGAGCAGGAAGTTCGTCGGCGTCATGACGACCGCGAACCCCTGGAACAAGGAATTGATCTCTTCCATTTTTGTGATCTCCGTAGAGGCGGGGAGCGCGTCGCCTCAATAACCCAGGCCGCTGAGCAGGTCGTAGGCACCCTTGTGCAGCGGAACCTTGAACCAGACTTCGAACATCATGAAGAACAGCACGTTGACGACCAGCGCCGCCGCCACGCTCTTGACCCACGAGTACTTGCCCAGAATCACCATGAAGAGGGCGATGTAGATGGCGGAGGCGACATAGATGCCGATCAGCTGGATGCCGCCCACATAGACCGCCGCCGGCAGCAGTACCGAGAGCACGCGCACCAGCTGTTCGCGGTCGACGAAGGTCTCGGTGTTCTTCTTTTTGCCGGCCAGCGCCTGGTAGAGCACACCGGCTCCGGCGATGATCAGGATCAGGCCGATGTAGAAGGGGAAGTAGCCTGCGCCCGGGCCGTCACTGCCCCAGTCGGAGCCCAGCTTCTGGCTGCCATAGACGACCACGCCGCCAAGCAGCATCACGAGCAGTGCCACGACGGCGTCGACGATGTGGGTGGAAATACCTGTTCCGCCCGATTCTTGTGTATCCATTTATCCGGCTCCCTCGGGAGTATTGATGCTGTGCGATCGATTGAGAGGCAGCGCCTCCCCCAAGCAGCCGTTGCAGTGAACGGCCACCCTGTTGTGGGTCGTCGGGGGAGGGCGGGGCTTACTTGGCCAGGAAGCCGGCTTCCTGCATCAGGGTGCGGTGGGTCGCTTCTGCGGTGGTCAGCCACTTGTTGAAGTCGGCCCCGGTCATGAAGGTCTGGTTGAAGGCACCCTTTTCCATGTACTCCTTCCAGTCCGGCGTCGCGCGGATCTTCTGCATCAGGTCCACGTAATACTTCAGCTGGTCGGGCGTGATGCCGGGAGCTGCGAAGATGCCACGCAGCATCACGTAGTCGGTGGGCACGCCGGCTTCCTTGCAGGTCGGAATGTCGTTCCACGACTGGGTGTCGGTGACCTTGGCCTTGTACGGCATGCGGGTGTCGTCGAACACGCACAGGGCGCGCAGCTTGCCGGCGCGCCACTGGGCCACGGCCTCGGCCGGGTTGTTGACGCTGGAATCGATGTGGCCGCCGACCAGCTGAACTGCCACCTCGCCACCGCCCTTGAAGGGGATGTAGATGAACTTGGTGCCGGTGGCCTTTTCCATGCCGACCGTCAGGATCTGGTCTTCCTGCTTGGAGCCGGTGCCACCCATCTTCATCTTGTTGGGGCCGGCGGCCTTGACGGCGTCCAGGTACTCCTTGGCCGTCTTGTAGGGCTTCTCGGCATTGGTCCACAGCACGAACTGGTCGAGTGCCATCATGGCCACGGGTGTCATGTCCTTCCAGTTGAAGGGCACGCCGGTGGCCAGTGGTGTGGTGAACAAGTTGGACAGCGTGATGATGATCTTGTGCGGATCGCCCTTGGCTTCCTTGACCGAGAGGAAGCCCTCGGCACCGGCGCCGCCGGACTTGTTCACGACGATCATCGACTGGTTCATCAGCTTGTGCTTGACGATGATGCCTTGCATCAGTCGCGCCATCTGATCGGCGCCTCCCCCGGTCCCGGCTGGCACCACGAACTCCACCGGCTTGGTGGGTTCCCAGGCAACGGCTTGCGTCGTCACCGTCAGTGCGGCCACTGCGATCAACCCGGCAGCGGCTTTCAGCATTCCAGACCCTAACTTCGAACGAATGGCAGTGACCATGGTGTCTCCTTGATTAGTCAGTCTTACCCGGTTCCCAGCGTTCGCGACTCTCTGTCGGAGTCTCGTTTGCATGCATGGTGAAATCTTTTAATCGAAATTCTCTTGATGGTGGTCAAGATTTGAAATTTTTGCGGCGAACCTAGGGTTTTTCTCCATGGGGGTAACGCGTAGGCCGAAGCGCAATACGCCATGGGGCATCGACCGCTGCTGTGGTGACTGGTGTTGGCTGAATTCCTGCGCCATGCGGCATGAGGCCTGAGGAGAACACCATGATGCATGGTACCAGCGTGCCGATGAGGCCAAAGAAAAGGGCAGCCGCAGCTGCCCTTGGGTGGCGATCTTGGCTTGGTTCAATGGCCCAAGCCGTGCGTGCGTGCGAACTCGGCCGCACTCATCTTCTTGCCGCCTTCCGGGCGCAGTTTCAGGACCTCGATCTGGCCGCCCTGGGCATTGATGAAGAGCGAGCTGTCGGTGATCTTCACGATGTCGCCCGGCTTGCCCTGCACGTCGGCAAAGCGACGCACCGGATGCTTGCGGCAATCGAACAGGGCGACACGCATCCCTGCGAGTTCGGTCCAGGCGCCCGGTGCGGGGTTGCAGGCACGGATGAGGTTGTAGACCTGGTCTACATGGTTGGCCCAGTTGATGCGCGCCTCTTCCGATTTGAACCAGCCTTCGTAGCTGGCCTGACGCTCATCCTGCGCCGTTTCCGTGTGCTTGCCCGCCACAACGAGATCGGCGGCTTCCAGCATTGCGCTCACGCCGAGCGGAAAGAGGTTGTTGAAGTACACGTCGCCCAGCGTGTCGTCGGGGCCGATGGCGCAGCGCTTCTGCAGAATCACCGGGCCTTCGTCCAGGCCGTCGGTGGGGCGGAAGATGGACAGGCCGGTCTCGGTGTCGCCGCGCGCGATCGGCCAGTTGATCGATGACGGACCGCGGTAGCGCGGCAGCAGCGAGGGGTGGTACTGGATGGTGCCGTGCTTCGGGATGCTGGTCAGCGACTGCGGCACGAACTGCAGCACGTAGGCCATGATGCCGATGTCGGCGTTGAGACCGCGCAAGGCCGCCTCGGCCTCGGCGCTCTTGAGGCTGGCAAACTGGAACACCTTCAGGCCATGGCTTTCGGCCGCGGCGCGCAGGGCATCAGGCTTCTCGCCTGCGCTCTCGGGTTTGCAGAAGACGCCGGCCACCTCGTCGCCGCGCGCCAGGAATGCCTCCAGGACAGCCTTGCCGAAGTCCTGTTGGCCGATGATGGCGATTCTCATGAACGATGTCCCCTCAGACGTGTGGATCACGCGGTCCTGTCGACGCAGGCCGCGCGAGGGCATTATCCGTGTCCGGCGCGGCGCCAGCCATCAGGGTTGACGCTCACGCAGCAGGACTCAACGCAACAGGAAATACGCGGCCAGGATGTACAGCAGCACCGCGAAGGCGCGCTTGAGGGGCCGGATGTCCATGCGGTGGGCCGTGCGCGCGCCCAGCGGGGCAGTCAGGATGCTCATGGTCGCGATCACCAGCAGGCCCGGCAGGTACAGGTAACCGAAGGCGCCGGGCGGCATGTCCGGCAGGTTGCGCCCGGCCCAGATGTAGCCCAGCGTGCCGGCCAGCGCGATGGGAAAGCCCAGCGCAGCCGAGGTGCCCACGGCGTGGTGGATCTTCACGTTGCACCAGGTCATGAAGGGCACGGAGACGAAGGCACCGCCGGCACCCACCACGGAGGACATCAGGCCGATGACGCTACCCATGCCGAACATGCCGGGGGCCCCGGGCAGCGTGCGTGTCGGCTTGGGCTTGCGGTCGATAAACATCTGCGTGGCCGAGTAGGCGATGAAGAGCGAGAACACCATGCCCAGGATGCGCGTGGGCAGGGCGGCCGCGATCTGCGCGCCGATCAGCCCGCCCAGCAGGATGCCCGGCGCCAGCAGGCGCGCCACTGGCCATAACACGGCGCCACGCTGGTGGTGCGCGCGTACCGAGGAGAGCGAGGTGAAGCAGATCGTAGCCAGCGAGGTGGCCACCGCCATCTTGACCACGTACTCGGCCGGAAAGGCCTTGGCCTCCAGGATCAGGGTCATGAACGGCACCATGATCATGCCGCCGCCGATGCCCAGCAGCCCGGCCAGGAAGCCGGCGGTGATGCCCATCAGGGCCAGTTCAGCGATCAGTTGTGGTTCGAGAAGCATCGTGCGTTGCGACCGGACGCGCGCGAGGCGGCGGCGCACGCCAGCACTCGGGCGTCCCGGCCAGAGGGTTCAGCGGCGGGAAGATCTGTGGTGGGGAGAGAAAAGGTGTCTGCAAGTGCCACCGGACCGGCATCCTGAACCGGGGTTCAGGTGGGCGAGGTCAGCGTTGGCCTTGGGTTCATCTGACGCGAGACGATCACGCTAGCCAGGCGATGTTCCAAGCCCGGGCTCAATGAGCATTGGTTCAAGGAAATATAAAGCCCGGCGGCATTGCAGACGGTTGCCATTGTAGTTTGCTTGCAGCTGCTTGGCATATGGTGGCGGTGGTCGTCGTCTGATGACCGAATCTGAAACGCCGTGGGACCGGCTATGCCGGACCACTGGCGTTGCCCCCTGCAAGGGGGGAGGCGCAGCGACACGAAGTGCGCGTAGCCTGGGGGTGTGTCAGATTAACCGTCCGTCTTCGCCGAGCGCGGTGTCCAGGCGCTGCAACAGTGCATCGAGGGAACTGTTGCGCTCGGTGCTGCCGTCGTTCGTCGCCGAGGCAGAAGCCGGCGCGGCGTTGGCGGTTGCAGGCGCCGGTGTCGCCGGCCGCTCGGCCTGGCTGGCGCGGTCGGACAGGTCGAAGGCCAGGTTGAGGGCGGCCAGCACGGCGATGCGGTCGCGCGCCTTCACCTTGCCGGCGTCGCGGATCTTGCACATGGCGGTGTCGACGCGCTCCACCGCGTCGAGCAGGCGGGCTTCGCCGCCTTCGGGGCAGCCGAGCAGGTAGCTCTGGCCCATGATCTGCACTTCGAGCTGTTTCATGCGGCGCCCTTGTGGGTGTCGGCCGTCTCCGGCAGGCGCTCCAGCAGCGCGTCCACGCGGGCGCGCGCGGCGCTCAGGCGTGACTTGAGCGAGTCGCGCTCGCTGGTGAGGGTTTCGACCTGCGCGGCCAGCAGCGCATTGGTGCGCTGCAATTCCTCATAGCGCACCAGCAGGCGCTCCACGCGCTCGATCAGTTGCTCGGTTTGGGTCGGGTTCGACATAGGTGTAGTGGCCAAGACCCCGCATTGTAGGGTTGGCGACAGCTTCTCCGGCGTAAAATCTGCCACGTTGGTGCTCGCGGTGTGGTTCACACGCCGCAGTTCAACGGGAAGCAGGAGGGAAGACCGGCCTTGGTCAACCTAACCTGCGCTGCCCCCGCAACGGTAAGTGGACGTGCCCTCGGGCACCGCTTTCATTCACCAGCCACTGGAGCGTGAACCAAGCTCCGGGAAGGCGATGAAGGTTGTTTCCACCAGCCCGGATACCGGCCAACACGGTGGTTGTGCGCCTGGCGTGCAACCGTGACGTCCATGCCCTGGCGGGGAAGCCGGGGAGGGCATCCAAGTGTTCTTTCATTCATGAAAACCTGTTTCTTTGCCGAGAGGCTCGCCGTCATGGCGTTGGCCGCGGCATCCCTGCTGCCCGTCCGGGCGTTGCACGCCCAAACACCGCCTGCCGCCATGCTGCAGGAAACCGTGGTCACAGCCACCCGCACCGAGCAACCGCTGGTGGACCTGGTGGCCGATGTCACCGTGATCGACCGTGCCGAGATTGAGCGCAGTGGTGCCACCGGTCTGGCCGACGTGCTTACGCGTACGCATGGTGTCGAGATGGGGCGCAACGGTGGGCCCGGCAACAGCACCAGTCTGTTCCTGCGCGGCGCCGAGACGCGCTTCACGGCGGTGTTCGTCGACGGGGTGCGCGTTGATACCCAGACCACGAGCGGTGGTGCGCCCTGGGAATCCCTGCCGCTGTCACAGATCGAGCGCGTCGAGATCGTGCGCGGCCCGGTGAGTGCCGTTTACGGCTCCGATGCGCTCGGCGGTGTGGTGCAGATCTTCACCCGCAAGGGGCAGGGAGGTTTCACCCCCTACGCCGGCGTGGGGGTCGGCACGTATGGCGTGCGCAAGTGGGAGGGCGGCTTCAGTGGCACTACTGACAAGGTGGACTACGCCTTCGGCGTGGCGCGTGAGGCCAATGGCGGCTTCAACGTGCGGCCGGTAACCGGTTACAACGACGATGACGACGGCTACTCGCTCGAAGCCGTCAGCGCACGGCTGGGCTGGCAGCTTGATGCCGTGCATCGTCTCGAAGCCAGTCTGCTGTCCAGTGCCCTGGATGCGCAATATGACGCCTCGGCCACCGCACCGGCATCGCGACGTGATGACCGCAGCCTGCAACTGCTGCAGACCAAGGGGCTGAACTGGCGCGCGCAGTGGAACGAGCGCTATACCAGCCAGCTGAGCCTGACCGAGTCGCGTACACAGAGCGAAACCAAACCCTCGGTCTCGCTGGCCATGACACGCCTTAATGGCTACCTGTGGCAGAACGAGCTCCGCTTTGGCGCTCATCAGGTGACGGCGAGTTTGGAGCGGCGCATCGACTATCTGGAGAACGGTCTGACCGTCAACCCCCGCACCGCCATCGTGCGCGACCGTTCCCAGGATGCGCTGGCGCTGGGCTACGGCTGGCGCGCGGGGCGTCATACCGTGCAGCTCAACGCCCGCCATGACGAGGACAGCGAGTTCGGTGGCAAGGGTACGGCCGCGGCAGCCTATGGCTATGCCTTGAGCCCTCGGCTGCGCATCAACGCCTCCGTGGGTACCGGTTTCAGGGCACCCACGCTGTACCAGCGCTTCAGCATCTATGGCATCTCCACGCTCAAGCCGGAGGAAAGCGTCAACCAGGAGCTGGGCCTGCACTGGGCTCAGGGGACCAGCCGCTGGAGCGCGGTCGCCTACCGCAACCGTGTGAGCAACCTGATCACCTACTCCAACCTGGCCCGTGGCTGCACGAACACGTCGGGTTGCTACACCAGCACGGCCGAGGCAGAGTTGTCGGGACTGACCTTGTCCACCGCCCATCGCTTGGGCGAGGTGAACCTGCAGGCTTCGTTGGATGTGCAGAGTCCGCGCGACAGCGCCAGCGGCACGCAGCTGGCACGTCGCGCCAGCCATCACGCGCAGCTGTCGGCCGATACCCGGCTGGGCGCCTGGGTGCTGGGTGGCGGTGCCCAGCTCTCGGGCGCGCGCTACGACGACGCGGGCAACACCCTCGCGTTGCCTGGCTACAGCCTGTTCAACGTGTACGCCAGCCGACGCGTCGCCCGCGACTGGACAGTCTTGGCGCGCATCGACAACTTGGGTGACGCCAGCTATCAGCTCGCCAATGGCTATGCGACGGCGGGCCGCAGCCTGTTCGTCAGCCTCAAGTGGGCGCCCCTGTGATCACGAGGACAATGAGCCCCCATGTCTGATTCCCTCCGCTGTCCCGCCATCCTCATCGCCGCCCCGGCCTCCGGCCAGGGCAAGACCACCATCACCGCGGCGCTGGCGCGGCTGCACACGCGCCAGGGGCGGCGGGTGCGGGTGTTCAAGTGCGGGCCGGATTTTCTCGACCCGTTCTGGCACACGCTGGCCAGCGGTGCGCCGGTGCACCAGCTCGACCTCTGGATGACCGGTGAGGCCGACTGCCGCGCCCGGCTGCACGCGGCGGCACAGGAGGCGGACCTGATCATCGTCGAGGGTGTGATGGGCCTGTACGACGGCCAGCCCAGCGCGGCCGACCTGGCGCAGCACTTTGGCCTGCCCATCCTGGCAGTGGTTGATGCCGGTGCCATGGCCGGTACCTTCGGTGCGCTGGTCTATGGCCTGCAGCACTACCGCGAGGACCTGCGCTGGGCCGGCGTGCTGGCCAACCGTGTCGGCAGCGAACGCCACGCCGGCATGCTGCAGGCCAGCCTGAAGGAGCCGCAGCAGTGGCTGGGCGCGCTGCTGCGCAACCCGGCACTGACCTTGCCCGAGCGGCACCTCGGCCTGGTGGCGGCCACCGAACTCAGCGACGCCGAAGAGCGGCTCAATGCCGCAGCCGACGCGCTGGCGGCGACGCCCTTGGGGCAGATGAGTGCGGCCGACCTGCAGCGCTGGGCGGTCGATTTCCCGCCGGCCGCAGGGGCCGACGTGGCGCCGGTGCTGCTCAGCAAGACCGTGGCTGTGGCCAGTGACGCGGCCTTCTGCTTCATCTATGCCGCCAACATCGAGTGCCTGCAGCAGCTCGGTGCGCAGGTGGTGTTCTTTTCGCCGTTGGCTGACAGTGCGCTGCCAGCCTGCGACGCCGTCTGGCTGCCTGGCGGCTACCCGGAGCTGCATGCTGAGCGGCTGGGCGCCAACCATGCGCTGCGCGACAGCCTGCGCGCGCATGTCGCGGCCGGCCGGCCGGTGTGGGCCGAGTGCGGCGGCATGATGGTGCTGTTCGAGACGCTGGTGGACAAGCAGGGCCAGGCGCACACCATGTGGGGCCTGCTGCCTGGCCGGGTGGTGATGCAAAAACGCCTGGCCGCGCTCGGGCCGCAGCAACTGCTGGTCGATGGCCAGCAGCTGCGCGGTCACACCTTCCATTACTCGCTGAGCGAGACGCCGGTGCCGGTGTACGCACGCACCACACGGCCCGAAGGCAATGCCCATGACCATGACGGCGAGGCCGTCTATGTGCAGGGGCCGGTGGCGGCGAGCTACTTCCACGCCTGGTTCCCCTCGGCACCGGCGCTGGTGGCGCGCCTGTTCGGCACGGGGTTGAGCACATGACTACCGCCCAGCTCGGCCCGCAGCGCATCGTCTGCCTGACGGAAGAGACCACCGAGTGGCTCTACCTGCTCGGTGAGGAGCGCCGCATCGTCGGCATTTCCGGCTACACGGTGCGGCCGCGCCGCGCGCGCGAGGAAAAGCCCAAGGTCAGCGCCTTCCTGAGCGCGAAGATCGAGCCCATCGTCGCGCTGCAGCCGGACTGCGTGTTCGGCTTTTCCGACCTGCAGGCCGACATTGCCGCCGAGCTGATCCGCCGCGGCATTTCCGTCACGGTGTTCAACCAGCGCGGCGTGGACGAGATCTTCTCCATGCTGTACCAGGTGGCGGCCATGGTCGGTGCCGTGGATCGCGGCCTGCAGCTGATTGGGCAGATGCAGGCGCGCCTGCAGGCCATCCGCGAGGCAGCGGCGCAGCTGCCGCGCCGCCCGCGCATCTACTTCGAGGAGTGGGACGAGCCGCCGATCAGCGCCATCCGCTGGGTGTCGGAGCTGATGGGCATCGCCGGCGGTGACGACATCTTCCCGGAACTGGCGGCCGAGCCGCTGGGCAAGCAGCGCATCATTGCCGACCCGCAGGAGATTGTGCGCCGCAACCCGGACATCGTCATCGGCTCCTGGTGCGGCAAGAAGTTCCGCGCCGAGAAGGTGGCGGCGCGTCCCGGCTGGCAGGACGTGAGCGCGGTGCGACACGGGCGGCTGGCCGAGATCAAGTCGGCCGACATCCTGCAGCCCGGCCCGGCGGCACTGACCGACGGTGTCGAACAACTGCACCGCATCGTGCTGCGATGGAGTGAAGAACATGGGCGCTGAGCTGACCATTGCGAAGAGCGAACTCATCCTCGGCGGGCAGAGGAGCGGCAAATCGCGCCGTGCCGAGCTGCTGGCCAGAACCTGGCTGGCGCAATCGCCGCAGCACCGCGCCACGCTGATCGCCACCGCCCAGCCCTGGGACGCGGAGATGCGTGAACGCATCGCGCGCCACCAGCGCGACCGCGCCGAACGTGTGCCGGGCTTGCAGACGGTGGAAGAGCCGCTGCGCCTGGCTGAAACCATTGCCGCCCACAGCCGCCTCGACACCTTGCTGGTGGTGGACTGCCTCACGCTGTGGCTGACCAACCTGTTGATGCCCGCTGAGAATTCAACGTCAAATCCGGCCCTGGCCCTCGATTTACAAGCGTCGATAGCTATGCTTTTGGGAGCGATTCGCAGCGCCGCCGGTCCGGTGGCGCTGGTCGGCAACGAGATCGGCCTGGGCGTCATTCCGCTTGGGCGCGAGGTGCGCGCCTTCGTCGACGCGCTCGGCCGTCTGAATCAGGATGTGGCCCAGGCCTGTACGCGTGTCACGCTGATGGCCGCCGGCCTGCCGCTCACGCTGAAGGGGGCCGCATGAAGCGACTGTGGTTCTGTCTGCTGCTCACGCTGTGGCTGCCGGCGCAGGCGCTGCAGATCACCGACGAGCGTGGCGTTCAAGTCAGGCTGGCGGCGCCGCCGCAGCGCATTGTCAGCCTGCTGCCGTCCTTGACCGAAACCGTCTGCGCGCTCGACGCCTGCCACCGCCTGGTCGGTGTCGACCGCTATTCCAACCACCCTGCGCAGGTGCGCGCGCTGCCGCAGGTCGGCGGCGGGCTCGACCCGAACATCGAGGCCATCGTGGCGCTCAAGCCCGATCTCGTGCTGATGTCCATGTCCTCGCGTGCGGCGGAGCGGCTCGAAGCGCTGGGGCTGAAGGTGGCGGCGCTCGACACCAAGACCCACGCCGACGTGCGGCGCGTGCTGGAGAAGGTGGGCACGCTGCTGGGCGTGGGCGATGCGCAGCGCGTCTGGCGCGCCATCGATGCCGGTGTCTCGGCCGCCGCCCAATCGTTGTCGGCCAAGGCGCGCAACACCCGGGTGTACTTCGAGGTCAGCCGTGGCCCCTACGCGGCGGGTGAGACCTCCTTCATTGGCGAGACGCTCACGCGCCTGGGCGTGAAGAACGTGGTGCCGGCCAGCCTGGGGCCGTTCCCCAAGCTGAATCCGGAATACGTGGTGCGCGCCAACCCGGACGTGATCATGATCGGCAACCGCAGCATGCAGGCCATGGTGCCGTACCCGGGCTGGCAGAGCATCAAGGCCGTGCGCGAGCAGCGCATCTGCGTCTTCCCGAACGATGATGCCGAGACCATCGTGCGGCCGGGTCCGCGCATGGCCGAGGCGGCGCGGCTGATGGCGCGTTGCCTGGAGGAGAAGAGCCGGTGAACGCCATGGCCGCCTACCACCGTAAGGCGCTGCTGCTGGGCCTGGCCCTGCTGCTGGCCAGCGCCGCCTTGCTGCTGCTGGGCGCCAGCGTGGGCAGCACCGGCTTTGACAGCGTGCTGCGCATGGGGCAGGACGCCATGGCCTGGCAGATCGTGAGCGAGATCCGGCTGCCGCGCACCGTGGGCGCCTGGCTGGCCGGTGCACTGCTGGGCCTGGCTGGCGCGGTGGCGCAGGGCCTGTTCCGCAACCCGTTGGCCGACCCGTATCTGCTGGGCAGCGCCTCTGGCGCCACGCTGGGGGTGGCGACGGCCATGGCCTTGTTCGGCGTCTCGCCACTGGCCACGCACTGGCTGGTGCGCATCGGTTTCACCGGCGCAGCCTTCGTCGGCGCCGTGGCGGCGGTGCTGCTGACGCTGCTGCTGGCCAAGGGCGTGCAGCACACCTTGCGCTTGCTGCTGGCGGGTGTGATCGTCGGCGTGGTGCTGGGCGCGTTCAGCTCGCTCACGCTGCTGCTCAACCCGGACATCATGCAGGCCATGCAGTCCTTCATGCTCGGCAGCACGGCCTTCGTCGGCTGGAGCGCGGCCGGCGTGATGGCGGCGGCATTGGCCTTGTGCCTGCTGGCGGGTTGGCTGCTCAGCCCGGTGCTCGACGGCCTGGCACTGGGCGAGGCGACCGCCACCAGCCTGGGCCTGCGCCTGCCGCAGATGCGCGCCGCGCTGATTGCCGTGCTGGCATTGGCCACCGGCACCGCGGTGGCGCAGACCGGCCTGATTGCCTTTGTTGGCTTGGCGGCGCCGCACCTGGTGCGCTCGGTGGTCAAGACCACGCACGGCCGGCTGATCTTGCTTTCCAGTCTGTTGGGCGCCGTGCTCCTGACCGCCGCCGACCTGCTGGCACGCTGGCTGGTGGCGCCGCAGGAGCTGCCGGTGGGCGTGCTGACCGCCGTGCTCGGCGGCAGCTACTTGCTGTGGCTGATGCACCGCGCCACTGCGCACGAGGGAGGTGGGCGATGACGACCCATCACGCCGCGCTGCAAGGGCAGGGTATCTCGGTGCGCTTTGGCGCCACCGAGGTGCTGCACGACGTGTCCGTGGCGCTGCCACAGCGCCGCTGGAGCAGCATCGTTGGCCCCAACGGTGCCGGCAAGTCCACGCTGCTCAAGGCGCTGGCCGGCCTGCTGCCGCACGGCGGCAGCGTGCAACTGCTGGGCCGGCCGCTGGCCGACTGGCCGGCGCGTGAACGCGCGCGCCAGCTGGCCTGGCTGGGTCAGAACGAACACGGCGCCGATGACCTGACGGCCTACGACGTCGCCATGCTGGGCCGCCTGCCGCACCAGCCCTGGCTCAGCCCGCCCGGCCCGGCCGACCATGCCGCGGTGGAGCGCGCCTTGCGCGCCACCCAGGCCTGGGACTGGCGCGCGCGGCCGCTGGGCCAGCTTTCCGGCGGCGAGCGCCAGCGCGTGCTGCTGGCACGGGCGCTGGCGGTGCAGGCCGAGGTGCTGCTGATGGACGAGCCGCTGGCCAACCTCGACCCGCCGCACCAGGTGGACTGGCTGCTGTTGGTGCGCGAGCTCGTCAAGAATGGCAAGACCGTGGTCAGCGTGCTGCATGAGTTGTCGCTGGCGCTACAGGCGGACGAACTGGTCGTCATGGCCGCCGGGCGCGTGGTGCACCACGGCGCCTGTACGGACGCGGCCACGCACCGTGCCCTCGAGCAGGTCTTTGACGGGCGCATCCATATCCAACAGGTGGCGGGCCAGTGGCTGTCGCTGCCCAAACTTTGAACCGAGCAAGCCATGCAGATTGAATCCCCCCCGACCGAGAAACGCTACGAGAAGGCCGAAGGCGAGCGCCGCGGCCTGGTCATCGTCAACACCGGCGACGGCAAGGGCAAGAGCACCGCGGCCTTTGGCCTGGCGCTGCGCGCCCACGGCCGTGGCAAGGCCGTGAAGATCTATCAGTTCATGAAGGTGCCGACGGCGCGCTTCGGCGAGCACCGCATGTTCGAGCAGATTGGCATCCCGATCGAAGGCCTGGGTGATGGTTTTTCCTGGAAGAGCAAGGACCTGGATCATTCCGCGCAATTGGCGCGCGAGGGCTGGGAACGCGCCAAGGCCAGCATCCTCGGCGGCGAGTACTTCATGGTCATCCTCGATGAGATCACCTACCCGCTGATCTACGGCTGGTTGCCGCTGGACGATGTGCTGGCCACGCTGCGCACGCGTCCGAAGGACGTGCACGTGGTGCTGACCGGCCGCCGCTGCCCGCCGGAGATCATCGAGCTGGCCGATACCGTGACCGAGATGACACTCATCAAACACGCGTTCAAGGCCGGCATCCCTGCGCAGCGCGGCATCGAAGACTAGTCCGGACATGCGACGCGACCCCGCCAACCTGGTCCCGGCTGAGCCATTCAGCGTTGCTGATGCGGCCGCGGTATACCGGGCCATCGTCGAGCGGCGCGACATGCGCCACTTCGCCGGCGGGCAGGTCGCGCCCGAGGTGCTGATGCGGCTGCTGCAGGCCGCGCACCATGCGCCCAGCGTCGGCTTCATGCAGCCCTGGCGCTTCATCCGCATCACGCAGCCTGAGCTGCGGTGCCAGCTGTATGCGCTGGTGGAGCAGGAACGGGTGCAGACGGCGCGGGCCTTGGGTGAACGCGAAGATGACTTCATGCGGCTCAAGGTCGAGGGCATCCGCGAGGCCGCCGAGCTGCTCGTGGTCTGCCTGGCCGAGGGGCGCGAGCGCCATGTGTTCGGCCGCCGCACGCTGCCGCAGATGGACCTGGCCTCCGCCGCCTGCGCGATCCAGAACCTGTGGCTGGCGGCGCGCGCCGAAGGGTTGGGCCTGGGCTGGGTGTCGCTGTTCGATCCGGCGGCCGTGGCGCAGCGTCTGAGCTTGCCGGCAGGGGCGGAGCCGATTGCGCTGCTGTGCCTGGGGCCGGTGCAGGGCTACTACGCCGCACCCATGCTGAGCCAGCACGGGTGGGCGCAGCGCGAGGCGCTGGCCGACTTGGTGTTCGATGACCGCTGGGGCCAGGGCGCCAGCCTGTTCCAGGGTGAGGCGGTCTGATGTTCCTCGCCGCCCCGTCATGGATGTCTCTGGCGCTGGCCGCTGCGCTGTGGCTGGCGCTACTGGTGGACCGTTGGCTGGGCGAGCCGCCGGCGCGCTGGCACCCGGTGGTGTGGATGGGGCGGTACCTCGGCGGGGTCGGGCAGCGGCTGGCGCCGCAGCGCCTCCAGCCGGCCGGCCCGGATTACAGGCGTTTGGGGCTCGGTGCCCTGGCGTGGTGTGCAGGAGCTGCTCTTGTTTTGATCGTGTCTATCCTCCTGCAGACGCTGCTGCTGGCGTGGCATCCCCTGCTGGGCACGTTGGCACTGGGCCTGCTGCTCAAGCCTATGCTCGCCTGGCGCATGCTGCATGACGAGGTGCAGGCGGTGGAGCAGGCACTGGGTCAGTCACTGGCCGCCGGGCGCGAACGGCTGGCCTGGCTGGTCAGCCGTGATGTCCATGCCTTGAGCGAGACCGAGGTGCGCGAAAGCGCCATCGAATCCCTGGCCGAGAACCTGAACGACTCGGTGGTGGCGCCCGTCTTCTGGTTCCTGCTGCTGGGCCTGCCGGGCGCGGCCCTGTACCGCTTTGCGAACACGGCCGATGCTATGTGGGGCTACCGTGGCGTCTACCGCGGGCAGGAGTGGGAGTGGGCCGGCAAATGGGCCGCACGCGCCGATGACGTGCTTTCCTGGCTGCCGGCACGGCTGACCGCCTTGCTACTGGCGCTGGTGCGTGGCGGCCTGAATCTGAGGGCGGTGCGGGCCGAGGCCGCACGCACGCCGTCACCCAACAGCGGCTGGCCCATGGCCGCCATGGCGCTGGCGCTCGACGTTGGCCTGCACAAGCCGGGCGTCTATGTGCTGCACGTGCCGGGGCGCGCGCCACAGTCCGCCGACACCGCACAGGCCCTGCGTTATGCGGGAAATGTGGTCTTGGCCATTGCAATGATTGCGTCTGCAGCTCTTGTTTTGATAGCGATCACCACCACCGGAGGCCGCCCATGACGACCCTACGTCTGCACGGCGGACCGGACGCGCAGGGCGTGCCGCGCCACGACTTTTCCACCAACAGCCACGCCGCCGGCCCGTGCCCGGCCGCGTTGGCCGCGGTGCAGGCAGCCGATGCCACGCGTTATCCGGACGCCGGCTACCGCGATCTGCGCGCGCAACTCGCCGCCTTCCATGGCGTGGCGCCCGAGCGGGTGCTGCTGGCCAGCAGCGCCAGCGAGTTCATCTTCCGCGTCACCGCCTGGGTGGCGCAGCGAGGAGGGCGTAGCGTCTGGTTGCCACCGCACCATTACGGCGACTACGCCGCGGCCGCACAAGCCTGGGGCGTGCAGCGCGTCGAGCGCGCGGAGCACGCGCAGCTGGCCTGGGCTTGCGACCCGTCCAGCCCGCTGGGGCAGGCGCAGCCGGGCTTGGGCGACCTGGCGGCGGCTGCTCCGGCGCTGGTGCTCGACCGCGCTTACGAGCCGCTGCGGCTGGACGGTGCGCTGGCGCTGACGCAGGAGCAATTGCTGCGCGTCTGGCAACTCTGGACGCCCAACAAGGCCCTGGGCCTGACCGGCGTGCGCGCGGCCTACGTGATCGCCCCGCTCGGTGCGCTGGAGGCCGTGGCGCAACTGGAGGCCTTGTGCCCGTCCTGGCCGGTGGGAGCGCAGGGTGTGGCGCTGCTGCAGGCCTGGACGCAGGACACGGTGCAGGCCTGGCTGCGCGACAGCCTGGCCACGCTGCGGGCCTGGAAGGCACGCCAGATCGGCGTCTGTGAATCGCTCGGCTGGTGCTGCGAACCCAGTCTGGCCAACTACTTCTGCGCCCGCCCCGAGCTGCAGGGCGATGAACTGGCGGTGGCGCTGCAGGCGCTGCGCGCGCAGGGCATCAAGCTGCGCGACGCCACGTCGTTTGGCCTGCCGGGCAGGGTACGTTTGGGCGTGCTGCCGCCCGTGGCGCAGGACGCGCTGGCCATGGCGTGGCGACAGATTCGCCATGAGCAAGGAGCTATGCGATGAGCGCCAAGGCCGTCATGGTGCTGGGCACCACCAGCGGCGCCGGCAAGAGCTGGCTCGCTACGGCCTTGTGCCGCCACTACGCGCGCCGGGGGTTGAAGGTGGCCGCGTTCAAGGCGCAGAACATGAGCAACAATGCCCGCGTCGTCGCAGGGGGGGAGATTGGCAGTGCGCAGTACTTCCAGGCGCTGGCTGCCACGACCGAGCCCGACGTGCGCATGAACCCGCTGCTGCTCAAGCCCGAGCGCGACACGCACAGCCAAGTGGTGCTGCTCGGCCAGGTAGACGAGGCGCTGACCCGCATGGCCTGGCGCGAACGCAGCGCCCATGTCTGGCCAGCGGTGGCGCAGGCGCTTGATGCACTTCTGGCCGAGAACGATGTGGTCGTGATCGAGGGTGCCGGCTCGCCGGCCGAGATCAACCTCATGGGCAGTGACATCGTCAACCTGCGCACGGCACGCCATGCCAACGCCCGTTGCCTGCTGGTGAGCGATATCGACCGCGGCGGCGCCTTCGCCCACTTGTATGGCACCTGGGCGCTGCTGCCGCCGGAAGACCGTGCCCTGATCCGCGGCTTCGTGCTTAACAAGTTCCGCGGCGACGCCAGCCTGCTGGCGCCGGCACCGCAGCTGCTGCGGGAGAAAACCGGTGTGCCCACCGTCGCCACGCTGCCGATGTGGCACCAGCACGGTTTGCCGGAGGAAGATGGAGTGTTTGACATGACCCCCACGCTCGGCACTGGCGTGTCCTCGCTGCCCCCCGAGGGGGCCCTCGCGCCTAGGGGCGGCCCGTCGGCGTTCGACCGCCACACCGGAACCGGCGAGATCAAGACCACCATCGCTGTCGTCGCCTACCCGCGCATCAGCAACCTGGACGAGTTTCAGTCGCTGAAGAACCTGCCCGGCGTGCAGCTCAAATGGGCGCGCAGCCCGGCCGAGCTGCAGGGCGTGGACACCGTCATCCTGCCCGGCTCCAAGCACACCAGCGGCGACCTGAGCTGGCTGCGGGCGCAGGGGCTGGACCGCGCCATCGCCGCGCATGCCGAGCAGGGTGGGGCGGTGCTGGGTGTCTGTGGCGGGCTGCAGATGCTGGGCGAGGCTTTGGTGGACCCGCACGGCATCGATGGCAATGCGCCCGGCCTCGGCCTGCTACCGCTGGTCACGGCCTTCGAGCCGGCCAAGACGGTGCAGCGCACGCGCGCCTCCTTTGCACCGGTGTCGGGGCTTTGGTCGCCGCTGTCCGGCGTCACGGTGCAGGGCTACGAAATCCATCACGGCCAGACGGCGCAGCACCCGGCCATGGCGGCGCTGGGCAATGTGGCGCGCGAGTTGATGCCCGGACTGGCGTGGCAGAACGCGGCCGGCAACGTGCTGGGCCTGTACCTGCACGGCCTGTTCGAAGACCCTGCCGCGCTGCAGGCCCTGTTTGGCCGCCCGGGCCTGCAGGTGCCGACGCTGGAGGGCGTGTTCGAGCGCATGGCTGACTTCATCGAACAGCATTTCGCGCCCGGCGTGCTGGATGCGCTG
>JAYRLJ010000019.1:0-19460 GCA_041905305.1 Hylemonella sp.
CGGCTACTCCCCAAAGACCTGCGCATTGTATCGGCAAGCACACAGCCCGAAGGTAGCAGCCCTGCACAGCAGCAAACCACGGCCCGCAAAATAAAAAACTGCTCGTGTCAAGCCATTTGTGCAAATCGCACGAGGTCTAAAACTCTATGTGGGACGCAAGGTTAGCTCTGTTTGGGGCCGCTTGAAGCGACTCGGGCGACGTGGGCTAGGTGCCACATAAGAGCGACAGGAAAGAAAGCCGGGTCGCGTTGCATCGTGCACGTTTCCCAACAGCAGACCGACTTGCGTTTCCATAATAGCCCAACTGACCGACTCCCAGAACGATGAAAGCGCAGCCCGTAGGCTGCGCTTTCATCGTGAGCGGCTGTTGGGTGCGTTCGCTTCGTCAGCCTGATTTGGGCGGTGCGGCCTTGCCCCTACCTCCCTTCCTGAATCCCCTATCCGCTGCCATGAACGCCTCTAGCATGTGCGGGATCAGCGTCGTTGCATCGACCGCCTCGCCATACGCCTGCGAGTGCAGCGCGGCGTAGCGGTCGAGGTCGGCTTTCAGGCTGACCGGGCACGCAAAGGTCAGCTTGACGCTTTCGGTCTTGGGCAGAGGCCCAAGCCGCAGCTTCTTGGTGGTGTTCATTTCGCAACTCCACGGTTGAAGAACAACGGCTGGTAGGGACGCAACACAAGATCGCGGTTGACGATGATCCGCACCGGCAGGCCCGGCCGCTCGGTCAGCGTCGGCTGGATGTTCATGTTGCGCCGGGTCATCTCCTGGCCGACCTGGTTGATGCTGTCCTGCGCGCTGTCGCGCCCAGCGATGACGATGCGGTTGCCGTCCTGCCGGTTCTCCGGCGCAGCCAACTCGGCACCCACGCCCAGCAGGGTCGTCAGCGCCGCGCCGGCAAAAACGCGATCCCAATGCCAATCGACACCATCCTCCAGCCCGGCATAGCCGGCCGGATCGGTGCCCGCGAGGTTGTCGAGCTTCAGCGATGACGTGTCCGGCAGGATGACGCGGTTCCACACCACCTGCACCCGGCTCTGCCCGTAGCTCACCTGGCTGTTGTACTTGCCCAGGATGCGCGAACCCTGCGGGATCAGCAGGAACTTACCCGTGGCCGTGTCATAGACCGGCTCTGTCACCGTGGCGATCACGTCACCCGGCAAGTCCGACTTGATGCCCGTCACCAGCGCCCCGGCGATCACCGTTCCAGCCATGACCTGATACGGCGAGGACGGCATTTGCAGATTGCCGGAATTGCGGGTTTCCGTAGAGCCGCCTTTCAGGAAAGCCTCTTTCTGGTCTTGCCGGTTCTGCACGGCGGTCGGGTCGGATGGCTGCGCCGCTGTCGAGGCCGGCCCGGCGGCCAGCGGGTCGAAGCCGGCCAAGGTGCTGCCGGGCGCAGCCGCAGCGACTTGGGCCGTGCCTGGCGCGGTGGCTTTGCCCTGAGCGCCGGAGCGGAAGAACACCGACGAACCCGCTGCCGCATCAGCCTCCTTGCGCCGTGCATCCTCCGGGTCGTGGCCCGGTGGCGTATATGTCGGCGTCACCGGCTGCTGCGACTTCACGATGGCCGGGCCAAGATCGCCCGGCAGCGGTGGCCCCAGTTCCGGCACCTTGGCCGGCAGCTTGGAATAGTCCGAAGGCAGGCCGTCCAGCCCTTCGGACTTGGACACGCGATCGACGTTGTACAGCTCGGTCTGCTCGCCCGCGCCGCGCCGATGCGGCTGCAATGACCAGATCGTGGCCCCGAGCACGGCGACCGACAGGCCGCCGGTGAGGATGGCCAAAGTGCGCCGGTTCAGGCGCGTGACCGGGCGCGGTTGAGCGCGCAGCGCCGCCGCCTCGGGCGCGACCTTGCCCGCCTGCGGAGCAAGATCAGGGGAGTCGTCCTGGCTCATGGTCAGTTCCTCCGCGTTCCGTCCGTGCGCTCGATCCGCACCACGTCGCCCTTGTCACCGCCCAGGCGCAACTCGGCCGCGCCGAACAGGCGATCCACGATGTAGTACGGCGAGCGGAAGCGGTAATTCACCAGTTGCCCGTCACCCTGCGCGCCGATGACGAACAGCGGCGGCAGCTCGCCCTGGGCGATGCCCGGCGGGAACTGGATATAGACCTTCTCGCCGTCGTCGAAGGCGCGCAGCGGCTTCCACGGCGGATTGCTGCCGCTGACCGCATAGCGGAAACGGATCTTCCCCAGCGACAGGCCCGCATCGACTGGCGCGGCGGCGCTGGCCGCCTGCGCCTGTCGCTGCAAGGCCAGCATCTTGTCCTTCGGGTACTCCCAGGACGCCGATGCCATCCACGTCTTCTCGGTCGAGGTCAGCTCCAGCAGGTAGGTGCGCCGGCTGGTGGTGATGACCAGATTCGTCTTGAGGCCGGAGCGGATCGGCTTGACCATCACATTGACGCGCAGCGCATCGCCGCTGCCGCTCGATGTGTCCCCAACGATCCAGCGCACCGTGTCGCCAGCGGCCACCGTCACCAGTTCTTCGCCCGGCTGGAGCGCGATCACGGTCACACGGCCCACGGCCGCATAGACCTGATACAGCGCGCCATCCGTGAACGGCCAGACCTGAATCGCATTGACGTAGCCTTCGCGCGTCGGCGCAATGCGCGCTTCTGCGTTGGCGCGGGACACGCGCACGGTTTCATCGGCGGGTTCTGCTGTGGGCTTGGCGTCCGGGATGGGTTTCATCTGCGCCGGCATTGGCAGCACCTCGGGCACAGCCACGACTTCGACCGGCTTCGGCGCCTCGGGAAGCGGCTGGGCCTGCACCGGTTCATCGAGCGAAATCGACGGCGGCGGCTTGCCCTGCGTGGCGCAGCCAGAGAACAGCACGGTCGAAGCCAGAAGCATCACCGGCAAGGCGGATTTACGGAAAAGATCATTCATGGTTTTGCTCCTTCGTTCGCTTCCAGTTCGCGGCTCCACGACAAGCCGTTGACGTAGATTCCCAAGGGGTTCTTGCGCAGACGCTGCTCGGTGCGCGGGGTTTGCAGCACCGTGGAAATCACCGCGTTCCAGCGTTCGGTGCGATCCAGCGCGCCATTGACGAAGCGCGTCTCCGTCCAGCGCACGTTGAACGACGTGTCGCTGGCGCGGGTCACGCTGGTGATCTGCACCGTCACCGATTCCTTGCCGATGCGTGCGAACGGATCGTTCACACGGGCGTACTCGTTGAGCGCCACCGCACCCTTGTCGGTCGTGTAGTCGTAGGCATCGAGCCAGTTCTGCCGCACCACGATGGGGTCGATGGACAGCGAGCGCACCAGGCCGATGAAGCGGCCCAGGTGGTAGGCAATCTGCGCATCGCTGGGCCGGTACGGCGTGGCGGCTTCGCCCACGGCACGCACCTGGCCCGCGTTGTCCACCTCGATGACGTAGGGCGTGACGATGGACTGCGCCGAGCGCCAGACCAGGCCGCCCGCCATCAGCACAGCCAGCGTGAGGCAGCCAAAGGCCATGAAACGCCAGTTTCTGGCCTGCACGCGGGCCGAGCCGATGCGCTCGTCCCAGACTTGCGCCGCGGATTGGTACGGGGTGGCAGGTTGCGGCGCATCGGCGTAGCGCACCTGCGGTCGTTTGAATCGCATGGAAGTTCTCCTTGAGGATCAGGAATCGGAATCGCGAAGGCTTGGCCCCTGGCTGGAGCTGCCGCCGTCGCCGCCGCGCAGCGTGTGGGCGGCGGTGGTTGCGGCATGGGTGATCTGCTGCCTGCGGTGCAGGCGCTTGGCCCAGGCGGGTTGCGCAGCGGATGGGGTCGGCTCGTTTGCCGCCTGCGCGGCACCGGCTCCCGACACCGATCCGGCGTCATCGGGCCGGAAAGCAGCGGCGACACGCTCTTTCATCGAGCGTGCGCCCTCGGCCAGCTTCTGCCCGGCCGCCTGTGCGCCGGTCTTGGCGACATTGCCGACACCAGCGGCAGCGCCCTTGAGGCCACCGCCGGCGGATGCAGATCCCGCCTGAAACGCCGACCGTGCGCTGCTGGCGGCTCCGGTGGCGGCACGCGCTCCGCTGCCGGCCAGCTTGGCGGCTGCGGGTGCCATGCGCGCCCCGGCGGCGACCGCGCCGCCGACGCCCGTGGCCGCAGCGCCCACGGCAACAGCAGCACCGGCCGCACCCAGCGCGGCACCGGCCATCGCGCCCGCGCCGAGTTGCGGGCCGCCGGACACCAGCCCGGTCGCAATGCCCGGCCCGAAGATGCCCAAGGCCAACAGCGTCAGCGAGGCCAGCATCACGACCACGGAGTGGTCGATGGATGGCTCGGCCGGCTGCACCTGAAACTCGGCGAACAGCCCGGAGCCGATGCCCACGATGACCGCGAGCACCAGCACCTTGATGCCTGACGACACCACGTTGCCAAGCACCTTCTCGGCGAGGAACGCCGTTTTGTTCCAGAGTGCGAATGGCACCAGCACGAAGCCCGCGAGCGTGGTCAGCTTGAACTCGATCAGCGTGATGAAAAGCTGGATCGCCAGCACGAAGAAGCACAAGAGGACGATCAGCCAAGAAAGGAACATCACGACGATGGGCGTGATGTTCACGAACACTTCGGGGAAGCCCGCCATGTCGCCGATCTGTTTCAGGATCGGCGCCCCGGCGTCGATGCCGACTTTCGCAAGCCGGCCCGGCTGCAGGAAGTTCTCCATGCTCAGGGTCGAACCACTGGCCGTCAGGCCCAGGCCCGCGAATGAGCGGAAAACGATGCCCGCCAACCAGTTGAAATTGCCGATGATGTAGGCGAAGGCGCCCACATACAGCACCTTGCGGATCAACTTGGCGATCACGTCCTCACCCTGGCCGGTGGCATGACTCATCGCCCAGAACAGCCCGGCGAGCGTCATGTCGATGACGATCAGCGTGGCGGTCAGAAACGCCACTTCACCGTGCAACAGGCCAAAGCCCGAGTCGATGTAGCGCGAGAAGGTATCGAGGAAGCGGTCGATGATCGTTACGTCGTTCATGGCGAGTCCTCCTGCCCAGGCCGAGCGATTGCCCTACTACCATCAGCGGGTTCATCGAAGCTGGGTGGAATCGGCGGCAGATCGGCCAGCGTCTGGTATTCGCCCGGCCCGGCCTGGCCGGAGAGAAAGCGCCGCAGGTCGGCTTGGGCCACTTGCTCGCAAAACGCGCCGTCGTGCTCGCCCGCGCGGCATTGCTCCCTGAGCAAGTGCAACCGCGCGGGATTGACCGAAAGCGCATTGACCGAAGGCGCCTGCTCTTGGCCGCAACCGGCCAACAGACAGGCGAGCAGGACGGGCGCACCGTTCATGACTGCACCTGTCAGCGGTTGTAGAAATTGACGGGCTGCGGCGTGTACGGTGTGCCTTCGCCCAGGAAGCGGCGCGTCACCTCGCGCCCGCGCTCCGTGGCCGCCGCTTGCCGCGCCAGTTCCAGCGAGGCCGCGCGGTCTTGCGTGATCTGGAGCCGCTGCGTCTGGATCGACTGCTTGGCCTGCAAGGCCAGCAACTGGTTCATGGCCTGCATCGCTTGTAGCGCACCCTCGGCCGACTGGCTCTTGCCAACGAGGTCGGCCAGCACGCTTTCGTCATCGCTCAGGTTCTGCGACGCCTGGGCCTGCATCTGCATGGTGGTTTGCAGGCCGTTGAGCGTGTTCTTCCAACGCTCCTGCGCATCGAGGTACATCTGATTGCCGCTCACAGTGGCGGCGTACTTCTCGGGATACAGGCGCGCGAACTCCCGGTCGATGCTCGTCACGTCGTAGGCCAGGCCCTTGGCCTGCGCGATCAGTCGCTGGGTGGTCGCCAGGTTGGCGCGCAATTGGCCGACCACGCTGGACGGCAGGCTGGCCAGATTGCGCGCCTGGTTGATGAGCATCTGCGCTTCGTTCTGGAGTTGGCGGATCTGGTTGTTGATCTGCTCCAGCGTGCGAACCGCCGTGAGCGTGTTCTGCACCAGATTGGTCGGATCGAGCACGATGTCGCCGACGCCGAACAAGGCATGGGCGGGCTGCGCGATGCCGAAGGCGAGCACGCAGGCAGAGGTCAGCGCGGCGAGTTTCGAGGCATGGGTTTTCATGGTTGGTTCTCCTGGGGGTGGTTAGCGGTATGGAAGGAACCCGGCGCGAGGCCGGGGAACGAGGGCAGCAGGTCAGCCGCCCAATCGAGGCCGCGATGGCGCAGCCAGGCGCCCGCGAAGCCGGGCACGCCGGCATCCAGCAGCACACGGTCTATGTCGCGCTGGTCATGCGGCGTGGATGCACCCGCGAAGGCCAGCGTCGCCGGCCCCAGGTCGAGGTCGAACACGCGGTTGCCGAGGCGGGATTGGTAGTAGTAGTCGCGCTTGGGTTGCGCGGTGGCGACGATCTCGATCTGCCGGCTGTTGAGGCCGAAGCCCTCGTAGATCGTGCGAATCTGCGGTTCGGTCGCTTGCGGGTTCGGCAAGAAAATCCGACTCGCGCAGCTTTCGATGATTGCGGGTGCGATGGCCGAGTCCTTCACGTCCGCGAGCGACTGCGTGGCGAAGATCACCGAGACGTTCTTCTTGCGCAGCGTCTTGAGCCACTGGCGGATGCGCGCCGCAAACACCGGGTCATCGAGGAACAACCACGCTTCATCAAGGATCAGCAGCGTGGGCGCACCATCCAGCCGCTCCTCGAAGCGCGCGAACAGATAGCGCAGCACCGCGAGCACAGCGGCCTTGCTGTGCATCAGCTCCTCCATCTCGAACGCCTGCACGTCGGCCGTGCCGAGGCGGTCGTGGTCGGCATCCAGCAGCCTGCCGTGCGCACCGCCCAGGACGTAGGGCGCGAGTGCCTGGCGCAAGGTATTCGATTGCAGCAAGGCCGTCAGGCCCGTGAGCGTGCGCTGCTCCACCGGCGCGCTGGCCAGGCTCCCCAACGCAGACCAGATGGCCGCCTTCTCGTCGGGGCCGACGGCCGCGCCTTCGTGCAGCAGGCGGCCTTCCACCCATTCGCTGGCCCAGGTGCGGTAGCCCTCGCGGTCGATGCGTGCGAGCGGCTGGAAGGCGATCTCGTCATCCGCGCCCAGGTCGTAGTGCTCGCCGCCCATGCCCAGGATGGCCGCACGGATCGAGCGCCCCATGTCGAAGGCGAAGATGCGCGAGCCGCGATAGCGGCGGAACTGCATCGCCATCGTCGCCAGCAGCACGGACTTGCCCATGCCGATGGGGCCAACCACCAGCGTGTTGCCCACGTCGCCGATGTGCGTCACCAGTCGGAACGGCGTGGCGCCGTCTGTGCGCGTGACGATCAGCGGCGGGCCATCAAGGTGCGCATTGCGCTCCTGGCCGGCCCATACCGCCGACACCGGCATCATGTGCGCCAGGTTCAGCGTCGAAACGATGGGCTGGCGGACATTGGCGTATGCGTTGCCCGGAATGGACGACAGCCACGCATCCACGGCATTGAGCGTTTCGGGGATGGTGACGAAGCCCCGGCCCTGGATGACGCGCTCCACCATGCGCAGCTTCTCGTCGGCCACGGCGGCGTCCGCGTCCATGACGGTGACGGTCGCCGTCAGGTAGCCGAAGGCGACTTGATCGCTGCCCAGCTCCTGCAAGGCAGCATCCGCATCGGCAGCCTTGTTGTTGGCGTCGGTATCGACCAGCGGGCTTTCCTGCTGGAAGATCGTCTCGCGCAGCAGCGCGATGACGTTCTTGCGCTTGGCGAACCACTGGCGGCGCAAACGCCCCAACTCCCGTTCCGCCTCGGCTTTGTCGAGACACAGGAACCGGGTTGACCAGCGATACGCAAAGCCGAGGCGGTTGAGGTCGTCCAAAATCCCCGGCCAGGTCGAGGTCGGGAAACCGCGCACCGACACCACGCGCAGGTGCTGGTCGCCCAGCATCGGCGCCAGGCCGCCGACCAGCGCGGAATCGGTCAGCAGCGCGTCGATGTGGAAAGGCACTTCGGGCACGCCGATGCGGTAGCGCCGCATCGAGACGGTCGCGTGCAGGTAGGTCAGCGTCTGGCTGTCATCGAGCCACGCGATTTCCGGCATCACGCCATCGAGCAGGTCGAAGATGCGATCCGTTTCAGCGACGAAGGCGTGCAACCGTTCGCGCCAATCCACGCCTTCGGTGGGCCGGTTTTCGTACAGCAGGCCTGCGGCGCGAGCGCGGGATTCCTCGGACGGCAGGTAGGCCAGCGTCAGGTGATAGCCGCTCTCGAAGTGGTTGCCCGAGTCCTCGAAGGCGGCGCGGCGTTCTTCATCGACCAGCCAGGACAGCGGCTCGGGGAAATCGGAGTGCGGGTAGTCGGCGGCAGACCGGCGCTCGGCTTCGATGAACAGCGCCCAGCCCGAACCCAGGCGGCGCAGCGCGTTGTTCAAGCGCGCCGATGTGGCGATCAGCTCGCCTTGCGTCGCGCTGTCGAGGTCGGGGCCACGAAAGCGCGCCGTGCGCTGGAAGCTGCCGTCCTTGTTCAAGACGACGCCCGGCGCCACCAGTCCGGCCCAGGGCAGCCAGTCGGCGAGCAAGGCCGGGCGCTGGCGGTATTCGGCGAGGTTCAGCATCGCGGCGTCCTCCCCTACACGTCCAGCAGTGGGCGGTGCTTGATGTGCCGCGCGAACACGGCCATGAACTGCGGATCGACGCGCGCGCCCCACATCGCCAGCGAATGGCCGACGATCCAGAGCACCACACCGGGAATCCACAGTTGCAGGCCCAGCCCGACGGCGGCGGCCAAGGTGCCATTGGCAATTGCCACGGTGCGCGGCGCACCGCCCAGCAGGATCGGCTCGGTCAGCGAGCGATGCAGCGGCACCTCAAACCCGGCCGCGAAGGTGTCCGGGCCGCTCATACGACGGCCCCGCCCGAGAAGCTGAAGAACGACAGGAAGAAGCTCGAAGCCGCGAACGCGATGGACAGGCCAAACACGATCTGGATCAGTTTGCGAAAGCCTCCGCTGGTATCGCCGAACGCGAGTGCGAGGCCCGTGGCGATGATGATGATGACCGCGACGATGCGCGCCACCGGCCCTTGGATGGATTCGAGGATGGATTGCAGCGGCCCTTCCCAGGGCATCGAGGAGCCGGCGGCCTGCGCAGTGCCTGCAAGCAGCAGCATGAAGGCAGCGAGCATCAAGCCTTGCATGGCCGGGCGAGCCACGCCATCCAGCCGTGCGGGCCGAGGAAGCGGATTTACGGAAATACGGAAATCATCAACGTGCGTCATGGCAGTTCTCCAGAGTGGTCAGGGGACAGGGAGGAAAGGTCGGACTGCGGCAGCAGCTCGGGAAACGGCGCGTCCGTCGCATCCGCCAGTCGGTAGCCCACGCCGTCGAAGCCGACGACGCGGGCGATGCTCTCGATGTGGCGCTTGCGCCCGCGTCCGGCGATGTGGATCACCACGTTGACCGCTTCGGCGATCAGCGCACGCGGCGGGTTCACCGCCACTTCGAGAATCAGTTGCTCCAGGCGCAGCAGTGCGCCCAGCGCGGAGCCGGCGTGGACGGTGGCGATGCCGCCCGGATGGCCGGTGCCCCAGACCTTGATGAGATCCAGCGCCTCGGCACCGCGTACTTCGCCGACGACGACACGATCCGGGCGCAGGCGCATGGACGAACGCACCAACTCGGTCATCGACACCACGCCCGCGCGCGTGCGCAGCGGTACGTGGTCGCGCGCCGCGCATTGCAGTTCCACCGTGTCTTCGAGCACCAGCACGCGGTCGCCCGTGGCGGCGATCTCGGCCAGCAGCGCATTGGCGAGCGTGGTCTTGCCGCTGCTGGTGGCCCCGGCGATCAGGACGTTCTGGCGCTCGCGCACAGCCCGCACCAGAAAGCCCGCCTGCGCGCTGGTCATCATCCCGTCGATGACGTACCGCTCCAGCGAGATCACGCCGATGGCGCGCTTGCGCAGCGCGAAGGCTGGCCCCGGTGCTGCCGGCGGCAAGATGCCCTCGAAGCGTTCGCCCGTTTCGGGCAACTCGGCCGACAGCAGCGGTTGCCCGCGATGGACCTCCGCGCCGACGTGGGCCGCGACAAGGCGGATGATTCGCTCACCGTCCGCCTCGGGCATTTCCACACCCATAGGCGCGCGCCCACTGGAAAGCCGATCCACCCAAAGGGTACGATCGGGATTCAGCATCACCTCCACCACGTCCGGGTCTTCGAGCGCGGCAGCGATCAGCGGCCCCATTGCCGTGCGCAGCATCTGGACGCGGCGATCGAGCGAGGTGGCGAAGGTCGAGGGAACGGCGCTCATGAGGCACGCTCCTGCGCTTCGGCGGCGGCTGCCGCGTCATCCATCCGCATTGGGTCGGGGTGCAGTTCCTCCACCACGTCACGCACCAGGCTGCGCCCGCGCAGGAGGTGGCGGCCCAACTGCTCCACAAACTGCTCGAACCGCGCTTTGCCCTGGGCGCGTGCCGCGTCTTGGTGCGCCTCGGGAACCGGCGTGCTCACGGTCAGGTAGTAGCGGATGAACAGCGCCAGCGTTTCGATGGCGATGTTCTGGTCGCGCTCCATGCGCTCGGCTTGGCGTGACAGGCGATCCAGCCGCTTGGCAATGGCCGCCTCGCGCTGGTCGGCGGCATCGGGCGACAGCCACGATGCGAGCGCCGCCGCGACGATGGACGACTTGGACACGCCTTTCTTGGCGGCCAACTCATCGAGCCGCTTGGCGTGCTCCGGCTGGATGAACAGGTTGAGGCGGTAGTGGCTCATAGCTCGATTCCGTCGTTAGGGTCGAGGGAAGCCAGCCGGGCCGTGCGCTGCATGGCCGGATCAAGCTGGCGAGGAAGGGGAAGCGGCAGGTCGTCGTCATCGAGCAGTGCGAGGTCGGCTGCGGACGCGGCCAGTTCGGGGTCGTAGGCGACGGTTTCAGAGAGTTCGGGCTGACGACGCGGGCCGCCGTCGTCGGCACTGCCAAGCTCATCAATGGGAACTGGAGCCGGTGCGGCAGGCATGGCGGGAATCGCCAGTCCGCTCCAGTCGTCGGGACGCGATGGCGGCGCATCGGCGTACTGACCGTGTGCGAGCACAGGCGGCGGCAATACGCGCCGCTTGAAGTTGGCATCCGCGTAATAGCGCAGCTTCTTGGCCTTGATCGGTGCCACACTGGACACCATCACCACCGCCTCGTCGGGCGGTAGCTGCATCACTTCGCCGGGCGTCAGCAGCGGGCGCGCGGTTTCCTGGCGCGACACCATCAGGTGCCCGAGCCACGGCGCCAGCCGGTGGCCTGCATAGTTGCGCTGCGCGCGCAGCTCGGTGGCGGTGCCCAGCGTCTCGGAGATGCGCTTGGCGGTGCGTTCGTCGTTCGTGGCGAACGTCACCCGGACATGGCAGTTGTCGAGGATGGAGTGGTTTTGCCCATACGCCTTGTCGATCTGGTTCAGGCTTTGGGCGATGAGGAAGCTGCGGATGCCGTAGCCCGCCATGAAGGCCAGCGCCGTCTCGAAGAAGTCCAAGCGCCCCAGCGCCGGGAACTCGTCGAGCATCAGCAGCAGCTTGTGGCGGCGTTCGATGCCGTCGGAGCCATCGAGCGATTCGGTAAGGCGACGCCCGATCTGGTTGAGGATCAGGCGAATGAGTGGTTTGGTGCGGCTGATGTCCGAAGGCGGCACTACGAGATACAGCGATACCGGGTGCCCCGCAGAAATCAGGTCAGCGATGCGCCAGTCGCAGCGAGAAGTGACTTCGGCCACCGTGGGATCGCGGTACAGGCCGAGGAACGACATGGCGGTGCTCAAAACGCCGGAACGCTCGTTGTCGCTCTTGTTGAGCACTTCACGCGCAGCCGAAGCGACTACCGGATGCGGGCCATCGCCGAGGTGCGGCGTGGTCATCATCCGGTGCAAGGTCAGCTCGAACGGGCTGGCCGGGTCGGACAGGAAATTGGCGACGCCGCGCAGCGTCTTGTCCTCGCCCGCGTAGAGCACATGCAGGATGGCACCGACCAGCAGCGCGTGGCTGGTCTTCTCCCAATGGTTGCGCTTCTCCAGCGCGCCTTCGGGATCGACCAGAATGTCCGCGATGTTCTGCACGTCGCGCACCTCATGCGCGCCGCGCCGCACCTCCAGCAGCGGGTTGTAGGCTGCCGACTTCGCATCGGTGGGGTTGAACAGCAGGCAATGCGAGAAGCGCGAGCGCCAGCCTGCGGTGATCTGCCAGTTCTCGCCCTTGATGTCGTGGATGACGGCCGACGCGGGCCACGAAAGCAGCGTCGGAACCACCAAACCCACACCTTTGCCCGAGCGCGTGGGCGCGAAGGTCAGGACGTGTTCCGGCCCTTCATGCCGCAGGTATTGGCGGTCGTGCTGGCCGAGGAACACGCCAGCCGGCTGCGTGAGGCCGGCTTTGCGAATGTCTTGCGCGTTCGCCCAGCGGGCCGAGCCGTAGGTCGTGACCAGGCGCGATTGCCGCGAGCGCCAGATCGACATGCCAATCGCCACCAGCACGGCGACAAGACCGCTGCCGCCCGCGATGGCGCCGCCGGTGTCGAACACGCGCGGCGCGTAGGCGTCGAAGAAGAACCACCACTCGAACAGCTTCCACGGGTGGTAGATCGGCGTGCCGAGAAGATCGAACCAGGGCGAGCCAAGGCGTAGTTGATGGCCAAGGGCCGCTGCTGTCCATTGTGTGGCGCCCCACACGCCGGCGATCACGATGCCGAATACCACGGCAATCTGACCGAACAGCACGTTCGTCCCTTGCATGACCTGGCCTCCGATTTCTCCTGCGCTGATTCCTCATGGAAATCGCGGCACAGGGGCGTGCCGCAAGCGTCAGGATCGGTGCCGAGTCAGTGCCGGTCAAAGACCGTTTTCAGCAGAAAAGTCGAGCAAAAAGACAGAATGAGTGCGGCGGCGAATCAAAGAAAAGCGCCGCAAGCGATAGCGCATTGCGGCGTGTCGAGAAAAAAGAAGGTGACGCGGCGAGCCGCCAACAATCAGAACTTGGGCGATTCCTTCGGCGGCGTGTAGGGGGTTTCGCCGTCACCATAGAACCGCTTGCGCGTGGCTTCCGCCACTCGGTTGCACAGTACGTCGCCCATATTGGGGCGGTCGGTCTTGCACTGTTGGCGCAGTTCCTTGAGCCGTTCAGGATTGGCGGCCAGTTCCTCCACCGTCGGGATATTCGCTTCCGAAGGGTTGGCCTTCTGAGGCGTTTCAGACTGACCGCAGGCAGTCACCGCAGCCACCAGCAAGAACGGAATGATCTTCTTCATGGCACTGGTTCCTCCGGTGGATCAGGGTGGTGGCCGGGTATGAGCCTTGGGGACTCTGGCGACTCGATAACCTCTACGCGCTCGATGAACCGCGTCAGCACATCGGACGGCTCGCCTTCAAGGCGCAACAGATAGGTCGTCAGCGGCGGCACTCGCGAAGCCAACGAACGGGCCACTACGCCCGATTCGCGGCTGGTGGAAATGTGTGACTCACCCGTCAACCCAAGCGCGAAGCCCGCCGATACCAGCGCCATCATCAGGTCGCAAGAAGCCACCCGCTCCGCAACCAGTGGCTCCATATCGGCGCGACGCAGCACTCGTTCAACATGCTTGGCGTGCCCCTCGCATACCTGCGGATCACACAAAACCAGTGGATAGCGCAGCAGCTCGTTCAGGGGAATGCGCTTGTGTGTCAGCAGTGGATGCCGTGCTGGCACGGCCACCATGAGCGGGTCGTTCCAGACGGGAATTGCGACGGCACCGTCACCGACTTCATTGGATTGAGCAAAGCCCACGTCGTACAGGTCGTCATGCAGACCCTTGATCTGCTGCGATAGAGGCACCTCGAAAAACCGCATTTCGACTTCGGGTTCTTCCTGCCGGCACAGCGCCAGCAAGTTCGGCAGGCGTGAGGGCGTGATGCCATCGGATAGTGCGATGCGCAACTGAGTATGAAAGCCGTTGGCCGCCGCCTTCACGCTGTCACGGGCTTGCTGCATGGCGGCAAAGACGCGGCGCACATTCTCCAAAAAAAGTGATCCCGCACGGGTCAGGCGCGTGCTGCGCGTGGTGCGGGCGAACAGCGCAACGCCCAATTCTTCTTCCAGCTCTTTGATCGCGCGCGACAGCGGCGACTGCTCAATGTGCAGTTTTTCGGCCGCGCGGGCAAAGTGGAGTTCTTCGGCCACGGCTTGGAAGTAGCGAAGATGGCGTAGTTCCAAACCGCATCCCTCCTTACATACGCTACCCCATCAAGCACGGATTCCGCGTTGATAGCGCCAATGGCCCTCCGGCATGAATGCGTCCGGTGTCGTGACAGTCAACATTTCCGCCAGCATCGCCGTATTCAAGGGTACGCAATAGACGGGTCTGCGCCGCTCGAACTTCCACCCCTCTACAAGCATCCCGGCATCCACCGCGTCATAGCCAATCTGGTCAAGAAACTCGATGGCCGTTTTCTTTGCGCCCAGGTCATCACCAGCGACAGGCAACGCACGGCGATCCGCTGCTCCGGTCGGCCGCGCATCGGGCACGATGTCCTCGACGAGAATGGCGTTCAATATCTTGATTACATTTGATTTCGGAAGATGCCTGGCCAACAGCTCCGCTGTCGTCAGTTCTCCGCGCTCCAGCTCTGGAATGCGTCCAAACTGGGGAAAGTAGTTCTGCGGATTGAGGACAACTTTTCCTTCAAGCGGGGCAGCCGGAATGGCACGCCAGGCTTGCAGCGGGATGGCAGCAAAGGCAATGTCCGCGAACCCCGCTGCATCGGCAACGCTTCCTGTCTCGCAACCCATCGCATCGCGCAAGCCCGAAAGGCTTTGTGGCCCGCGTGAATTGCTCATCATGACGCGATGGCCTGCTCTGATAGCCAGCGAGCCCACGGCCTGCGCCATATGACCGGCGCCGATGATCCCGATGTTCATCATGTCCCCTTCAGGCCGATTGGCCCTGCGTGGCACGGCCATCGCGCTGCGCGGCCTTGCCCGGTGAGAAGACGAAGAAGCTGACGAGCGCCAGCACGAAGACGCTGATCGCGCCGTACACCATCACCCAGCCGAATCCCGCCACGAGTGCGGCATTGATCGCGTCCTGGGGCGCGGCGACGTTCGCCAGCAGTCCGGCGTTCTGCTGCGCAACCGTCACGTCGCCGGCCGCGATCTTTTCCGCAAACTGCCGCAGTTCGGCCGTCTCGGGCACGCCCAGCACGTCGCGCAAATGGGCCATGACACCTTGCACCAGTACGAAGCCCATCACGGCGATGTTGAAGGCCAGCGAGATCATCCGGGCGCTGGTATCCGCGCCAGAGGCCATACCCGCGCGTTCCGCCGCGACGGAAGCGGTGATGGTGTTGGTTGCGGTCGTGTTGGTCAGACCCAGCCCGATGCCGGCCAGCACGCAGCCCGGCAGAATCAACCAGCCCGGTTGCGCGGATACGCTGCCGATCTTCATCAGCACGAATCCCAGGCCGATGGTGGACATGCCCAGCGGAATCACGATGCCGGGCTGCCAGCGTTGCGCCAGGCGCTCGGCCAGCGGTGGAACAAACAGCGTAGGCAGGGTATAGGCCAGCAGCGCCAGCCCAGTCTGCACGCTGTCATGACCCAGGCCGACGTGGAAATAGATCGGCAAATAGATGATGAAAGGCCAGAAGCTGAAGTTCTGCCCCATTGAGCCGAGCAGCGCACCCGAGAAATTGCGCACGCGGAAAACCGAGAACTCGATCATCGGTCTAGCACTGACGCGCTCGGCCACGATGAAGCCAACAAGGCTCACGACCGACAAGCCGATAATGCCCAGAGCCGCAGGACTGCCGAAACCGAGCACCGGCCCTTGGGTGACGAACAGCACGAGGCAGAACACGGCGACCGACAGCGTGACGATGCCAGCGATGTCCAGGCGCGTCGCGTGCGGATCGCGCGACTCCTGAACACCCGCTTGGGTCAGCAGCCAGGTCACGACGGCCAGGGCGACATGGATCAGGAACACCCATTCCCAGCTCGCCAGTGCCAGAATCGCACCGCCCACGATGGGGCCGAAGCCCAGGCCGGCGCCGAAGACGATGCCCCACCAGGCAAATGCCTTGCCGCGCTGCGCGCCATCCCGGAACTGGGTGGACAGAATGGCGATCTGGCAGATCAGCATCATGGCGGCGCTCAAGCCCTGGAAGAACCGGGCCACGATCAGCACGGCGGCGCTTTCCGTCAGGCCGCACACCAGCGAGGTGATGCCGAAGGCCACGATACCGATGGTGAAGATGCGCTTGCGCCCGTAGCGGTCAGCCAGGGTTCCGACGCCCATCAGGATCGTCGTCATGGCAATGGTGTAGGCCGCCATGACCCATTGAAGCTGCCGGAAGCTGGCCCCCATGACTTGCTCAATGGTGGAAAGGATGGGCGGCACGCTGGAA
This sequence comes from Hylemonella sp., assembly GCA_041905305.1. GTDB lineage: Bacteria > Pseudomonadota > Gammaproteobacteria > Burkholderiales > Burkholderiaceae_C > Hylemonella. The sequence continues at coordinate 16,284 of JAYRLJ010000019.1, forward strand.
ATTTCCAGGCCCAGCATCAATGCGGACAAGCAGACGGCAGCCAGAGCAAACATGCCCTGACGCGAAGTTGAGGGAGTCATGAATACCTTCCAAAAGAACTTGTATGTTCGGCACCTTTCAGGTGCCGCCTAGAAAGCCGGCCGACGCGAGAAACAGGACGCGCGGCACGTTTGGAAGAATGTTAGGGAGCACTCATCTATTTATCAATGATATGATTGGACATATCAGAGACAACAAATTCGGATGATCAATGAGCCGCCCAGCCTTGGATGTGGAGTCGGTGCAGGCGTTCGTCACCATCGCCGACTTTCAGAGCTTCACCAAAGCCGCCGAAGCCTTGGGGACAACCCAAGGCGCCATCAGCGTCAGACTCAAGCGCCTGGAAGAACGCCTGGGCTACAAGCTGATCGAGCGCACGCCCCGGCTGGTTCGGCTGTCTGCGCCAGGGGCATCGTTCCTCAATCCGGCACGCGAGTTCATTGCTGCGCATGACCGCGCGATGGCGGCGCTGTCGTGCGAATGCCGGCGCTTTCGCCTGGGCATCGCCGAACACGTCGCGGGGCCGGAAGTGCCGACCTTGCTGGCACGGCTAAACGAACGAGACCCGGCCTTGACCATTGAAGTGCGGCTGGAAAATTCACGCAACCTGCTCGATGCCTTCGACAGCGGCGATCTGGATGCCGTGATCGTTCGTCAGGAAGATGATCGCCGCGATGGCGAAGACTTGGGGCCGGAGCATTTCGGCTGGTTTGCAGCGCCCCAATTTCATCAGCAACCCGGCAAACCGCTGCGCGTAGCAGCACTGGCCCCTTGCTGCGGTGTCCGTGACATCGCTATTCGAGCCTTGGCGTCAGACGGCATCGAGTGGAACGAGGTATTCGTCGGCGGCGGCCATGCTGCCGTCATGGCTGCGGTTTCGGCAGGGTTAGCTGTGGCGGCCTTATCCTGCCGGCTGGCTCCCGCCGACACCATAGAGGTCGGTCAACGCATGGGCCTGCCGGAACTGCCTTCGTCGCGGATCATGCTGCATTCGACACTCACGGATCGGCGCTCTCGCGATGCCTTACGGACACTGGCGGCAGCCTATCGCGAGCATCGCTCCCCCAGGTACGCAGGTGCGGATTGATGTGTCCCTGCCTCATATGGACATGCCCCGCTGTCGCCCGATTTCCCAGGACACGCCACCGCCGCGTACCGTCGCGGCGAGTTGCTGTCCCAGCCGCTGCTCGATCACTGGCTTCCATGGCACTAGGCTGAATCCCTTGCCGTCATCGAGCATCGCGTAGCGCCCACTGGCGAGCATGACGCTGCGCCGGTAGATACCGGCCACGCGCTGCCCGTCGCCCGCAGGCCGATGTTCCAGGTCAGTTTCGGCAGCAATGTTCTTGGCGGCATGCGCCAGTTCGCGGCTGCGCAGCGTACCCAGCAGGTTGCGCGCCAGAATCACGCGCTGCCCGCGCCGCTCGGCCAGTCCCTGTTCGGCCAGGAAGTCGGCGCGCTGCTGCATGGCCTGCTTGGCGTCGCCGCCAAAGCCTAGATCGCCCAGCCCCTGGCCGCCGCCAATCAGCTGCTGGTCGAGCCAGGTGGCACCGATCACGCGGGCCTGCCGCTCGATGGGCAGGTGCGATTTCAGCTCCACGGCCACGCCGCCGAGGCGTTCCGCGTCGTAGCGGCGGCCCTGCTCGGGCAGGTCGCTGGGCACCTTCCATAGCCCCTCGGCCACGCGCTCCACGATGCCGGCCCGGCGCAGAGCTTCCAGCCGACGAACGTGGGCCGCCACGACTTCCTGCGGATCGCGGCCCAGTACGGCCTGACCCTGCGCGATGGCGAGGTGATGATCGGTGCGGTACAGGCCATCGCTCGCCAGCGCGGCGATGCTCTTGTCGGCCGCGCGCACGTCGGCCGATCCCTTCACCTCCACCACGGCGCCGGTCGGATAGTTCGCCAGCTCGTCGCGGGCATTGAGCGCGACGTAGTGGGCCTTGCCGTCCACGCCGTCGATGACCAGATAGCCTCGGTCGCGCAGCTCGTCGGCCAGCCCTTTCGCGGCCACGCGGCCGAGGATGGTTCGGCCACTTCCATCCGCATCCTGGCCCGGCTCGAACACCACCAGCTCGCGCGGTTTGCCGCCCATGGCCCGCTGAATGGTGCGGATGATGTCGCCGCGCTCGCCCAGGGCGCGCAAGGTCTTTTCCGCATCGGCATGGACGGCCCAGGTGCCGGGCTGCACTACGTCGGCCAGGCCCAGGCGCTGCAAGCGTTGCAGGCGGCCGATCAGCAGCAGGCGCTGGCGTTGCAACCTCGGCTCGTTGAGGCGTTCGACATGCACCATTCCATCGTCGCCCAGTTCGCGCTTGAGTGTGCGATCCAGGCTCGTCCACCGCTCTTGCTCCACCTCGCGCTGCAAGGTCTGCTGGATCTCCAGCTGGGTGCGTGGGCCCAGCCATTCGGTCGCCAGCTCGGCGGCACGATGGCGGAAGCCATCAGCGATGTAGTCGCCCGCGATGATGAGGTCTTTGCCGGTGTCGTCGCACCCGCGCACGACGATGTGCGTGTGCGGGTTGTCGGTGTTCCAGTGATTGACGGCCACCCAATCGAGGCCCGTGCCCAGGTCGGCCTCCATGCGGCCCATGAGGTGCCGGGTATAGGTGCGCAGGTCTTCCAGCTCCGCGCCATCCTCGGGCGAAAGGATGAAGCGGAAGTGATGCCGGTCATCGGCGCAGCGTTCCTTGAAGGCGTCGAGGTCGGCGGCATCGGTCTGCGCCCCGTAGGCTTGGCCCGGCTCACCATCGCGGCCCACGCCATCGCGCTCGATGTAGCGCAGGTGCTTGGCGAGCGACTGCGGGCTGGCCCGCTGCTGGTTGACCAGCAGCGTCTTGATCGTCACGCGCCGTGACATGGGCGTGAGCTTCGCCCCCGCGAAGCGCGCCGCCGTGTGACCGCGTCCCAGGCGCGAGCCGGGCCGGTGGCCGGTGCCGGTGCCCTTACCACTGCCGCCAGGACGGCGCACCGTTGACTTGCCGCCGCTGGCCTTGCCCGCTTGCTTGAGCACCTTGGAAACGAAGCTCTGGCCCCGGTTCTTCGGCGCGCTGGGACGGATGCGGAAATCATCGTCGCGGCGGTCGGTCATGGCTGCGCTCCCTGCAAGCTCTGGCGTGTCCGGTCGTGCGAAGCACG
>JAYRLJ010000360.1:0-3219 GCA_041905305.1 Hylemonella sp.
ACAATCGTTCTCGAATCGCGGCTCGGACGGACGCTCAGCGTCAGTTTTCTGCAAGCCCGTTATCCATAATTATGAATTCAGATTAAGTTCCCAGAACCCGAAGGAGACCCAGGATGAGCCGCTACGCCGAGTTCCACCGCCGTTCCATTGCGCAACGTGACGCCTTCTGGGCCGAACAGGCGCAACTGATCGAGTGGCAGACGCAGCCGCAGCAGATCTGCGACTACAGCAACCCGCCGTTTGCGCGCTGGTATGTGGGCGGTACTACCAACCTGTGCCATAACGCGGTGGACCGTCATCTCAAAGAGCGGGCTGACCAGCCGGCGCTGATCTTCGTCAGCACCGAGACGGAGCAGGAGAGGGTCTACAGCTTCCGCGAACTGCACGCCGAAGTGCAGCGCATGGCGGCCGTGCTCCAGAGCCTGGGTGTGCAGAAGGGGGACCGCGTCCTGATTTACATGCCCATGATTGCCGAGGCCGCCTTTGCCATGCTGGCCTGTGCGCGCATCGGTGCCATCCACTCGGTGGTGTTTGGCGGCTTTGCCTCGGGGTCGCTGGCCTCGCGCATCGAGGATGCCGAGCCCAAGGTCGTCGTCAGTGCCGACGCCGGCTCGCGCGGTGGCAAGGTGGTGGCCTACAAGCCGTTGCTGGACGAGGCAATCAACCTGTCCAAGCACAAGCCGCAAGCGGTGCTGCTGGTGGACCGTCAGCTGTCTGCTATGGAGTTGGTCGCGGGTCGCGACCAGCTGTGGGCAGGTCTGCGAGAGAAGCACCTGAATACCCTCGTGCCGTGCGAGTGGGTCGACGCCACCCACCCGAGCTACACGCTCTACACCTCGGGTACCACCGGCAAGCCCAAGGGTGTGCAGCGCGACACCGGCGGCTACGCCGTGGCGCTGGCCGCCAGCATGAAGTACATCTTCGAAGGCAAGCCGGGTGAAACCTATTTCTCCACCAGCGACATCGGCTGGGTGGTGGGGCACAGCTACATCATCTACGGCCCGCTGATCGCCGGCATGGCCACCATCATGTACGAGGGCCTGCCGATCCGCCCGGACGCCGGCATCTGGTGGCAGCTGGTGGAGAAGTACAAGGTCACGCGCATGTTCTCCGCGCCGACGGCGGTACGGGTGCTCAAGAAGCAGGACCCGGCCTACCTGAAGAAGTACGACCTCTCCAGCCTCAAGGCCCTGTACCTGGCTGGCGAACCGCTGGACGAGCCGACGGCGCAGTGGATCAGCCAGGGCCTGGGCGTGCCGATCATCGACAACTACTGGCAGACCGAGACCGGCTGGCCCATCCTGACCATCGCCAATGGCGTGGAAAAAGCGCCGAGCAAGTTCGGCAGCCCGGGCGTGCCCATGTATGGCTATGACGTCAAGCTGATCGACGAGAACACCGGCGAGGAGCTCACCGGAGCCAACCAGAAGGGCGTGGTGGCCATTGAAGGCCCGCTGCCGCCTGGATGCATGCAGACTGTCTGGCGCGATGATGCGCGCTTCGTCAACACCTACTGGAAGAGCATCCCCGGCAAGTTGGTCTACAGCACCTTCGACTGGGGCATCCGTGACGCTGACGGTTATTTCTTCATCCTCGGCCGCACCGACGACGTGATCAACGTCGCCGGCCACCGCCTCGGCACGCGCGAGATCGAGGAGTGCATCGCCAGCCACCCCAATGTGGCCGAGGTGGCGGTGGTGGGCGTGGCCGACCAGCTCAAGGGCCAGGTGGCCATGGCCTTTGCCGTGGCCAAGGATGCCAGCGGTCTGACGGACGCTGCCGCACGCCTCAAGCTCGAAGGTGAGGTGATGAAGGTGGTGGACAGCCAGCTGGGCGCCGTGGCGCGGCCGTCGCGGGTGTTCTTCGTCAACCTGCTGCCCAAGACGCGTAGCGGCAAGCTGCTGCGCCGCGCATTGCAGGCCGTGGCGGAAGGGCGCGACCCAGGCGACCTGACCACCCTGGACGACCCGACGGCACTGCAGCAGGTGCGGGACCTGGTGGCGGGCAAAGCATAAGGCCAAGCCTAAAAACCCATAAGTTTCTGGCGCGGGTGCCGATTCAATGGCACAATCGCATCCGTACTAGGCCCTTCCCAGCCACAGTCGCATCCGCCAACCGGTTCAGCCGTGTCGCGGAAGGTTTTATCAACCAGCTAAAAGTTTCCTTCAGGGAAACGGAGGTCAGCGAAACATGAGCGAATCCAACTCCCAAGGTTCCAGCCAAGCGTCGGTCTACCAGACCTACCGCGACAACACCTACCTGTTCGGTGGCAATGCGCCGTACGTCGAAGAGATGTACGAGAACTACCTGGCCAATCCCGGTAGCGTGCCCGACAACTGGCGTGACTACTTTGACGCGCTGCAGCACGTGCCGGCCGTCGATGGCAGCAACGCCAAGGACATTCCCCACCTGCCGGTCATCAACGCCTTTGCCGAGCGGGCCAAGCAAGGCGGCACCAAGGTTGTGGTGGCCAGCGCCGACGCTGAGATGGGCCGCAAGCGCACGGCGGTGCAGCAGCTGATCGCCGCTTACCGTAACGTGGGCCAGCGCTGGGCTGACCTCGATCCTCTCAAGCGTACCGAGCGCCCGGCGATTCCGGAGCTGGAGCCGTCCTTCTACGGCTTCTCCGACGCTGACCAGGAAACCGTCTTCAACACGAGCAACACTTTCTTCGGCAAGGAGACCATGTCCCTGCGCGAGTTGCTCAACGCGCTGCGCGAAACCTACTGCGGCACCATCGGTGCCGAGTACATGTACATCACCGACCAGGCGCAGAAGCGCTGGTGGCAGCAGAAGCTGGAGAGCATCCGCAGCAAGCCCAACTTCGGGGCTGAGCGCAAGAAACACATCCTCGACCGCCTGACGGCTGCGGAAGGTCTGGAGCGCTACCTGCACACCAAGTACGTCGGCCAGAAGCGCTTCTCGCTCGAAGGCGGCGAGAGCTTCATCGCCGCCATGGACGAGCTGATCCAGCAGGCGGGCGCCAAGGGCGTGCAGGAAATCGTGATCGGCATGGCCCACCGCGGCCGCCTGAACGTGTTGGTCAACACCCTGGGCAAGATGCCCAAGGACCTGTTCGCCGAGTTCGACCACACTGCGCCGGAAGACCTGCCGGCCGGTGACGTGAAATACCACCAGGGCTTCAGCTCCGACATCTCCACCGTCGGTGGCCCGGTGCATCTGAGCCTGGCGTTCAACCCCTCACACCTGGAAATCGTG
>JAYRLJ010000361.1:0-3177 GCA_041905305.1 Hylemonella sp.
GATATTTCTAAACAAGTGCCTGTGAAGGCCAGCTATTTCTAGCCTTGTGCAGCCACTCTGTCAGCTTTGCTCTGCAACTTGTTGAGTGCACTCAGATAAGCCTTGGCGGAGGCGACCACGATGTCCGGGTCGGCCCCCACGCCATTGACCACCCGTCCGCTGTTTTGCAGCCGCACGGTGACTTCCCCCTGACTTTCGGTCGATCCGCTGATCGCATTGACCGAATAAAGCACCATTTCCGCCCCGCTTTTCACATGGGCTTCGATCGCCTTGAGGGAGGCATCCACCGGCCCGTTGCCGTCGGACTCGCCCTTGACCTCCTTGCCGTCGACCGTGAACACGATGGCCGCATGCGGACGCTCGCCGGTCTCGCTGTGCTGCGCCAGCGACACAAACCCGTACTGCTCCTTCTCGCTCGTCACGCTCTCGTCGCTGACCAACGCCAGGATGTCTTCATCAAAAATTTCGCTCTTGCGGTCGGCCAGCTCCTTGAACTTGGCAAAGGCAGTATTGAGTTCGGTCTCGCTGTCCAGCGCCACGCCCAGGTCCTGCAGACGCTGCTTGAAGGCATTGCGGCCGCTGAGCTTGCCCAGCACGATCTTGTTAGCCGACCAGCCCACGTCCTCGGCGCGCATGATCTCGTAGGTGTCACGGGCCTTGAGCACGCCGTCCTGGTGGATGCCTGAAGCATGGGCAAAAGCATTCGCGCCCACCACGGCCTTGTTAGGCTGCACCACGAAGCCCGTGGTCTGGCTGACCATGCGGCTGGCGGCCACGATGTGGGAGGTATCGATGCCGACGTCCAGGCCGAAGTAATCGCGACGTGTCTTGACGGCCATCACCACTTCTTCCAGGCTGCAGTTGCCGGCGCGCTCCCCGAGGCCATTGATGGTGCACTCCACCTGACGTGCACCGCCGATCTTCACGCCGGCGAGCGAGTTCGCCACCGCCATGCCGAGGTCGTTGTGGCAATGCACCGACCAGATCGCCTTGTCGGAGTTCGGTACCCGCTCGCGCAACGTCTTGATGAAGTCGCCATAGAGCTCCGGAATGGCGTACCCCACGGTGTCGGGGATGTTGATGGTCGTCGCGCCCTCTTTGATCACCGCTTCCACTACCCGGCACAGGAAATCCATCTCGCTGCGATAGCCATCTTCCGCGCTGAACTCCACGTCGGCCACCTGGTTACGGGCAAAACGCACCGCCAGCTTGGCCTGCTCCAGCACCTGCTCCGGCGTCATGCGCAGCTTCTTCTCCATGTGCAGCGGCGACGTGGCGATGAAGGTGTGGATGCGCGCGCTGTTGGCGCCCTTGAGCGCTTCCGCGGCACGGGCAATGTCACGGTCGTTGGCACGGGAGAGCGAACAGACCGTGGAGTCCTTGATGGCGTTGGCAATGGTCTGCACGGCCTCGAAGTCACCGTTGGAACTGGCGGCGAAACCGGCCTCGATCACGTCGACCTTCAGGCGCTCCAGCTGGCGGGCAATACGCAGTTTCTCGTCCTTGGTCATGGACGCGCCCGGCGACTGCTCGCCATCACGCAAGGTGGTATCGAAAATGATCAGTTTGTCAGCCATCTCGTTCTCCTGGGGTTCCTGCAGCTCAACAATGAGAATGTATAAAACAAAAGGCCCGCTGCAGGTGCATACGGGCCTTGTGGGAAACTGCGCGCGCGCTACTGATTCCGCCCGTGTTGGCGTAGCAGCAGTAGCACTAGCGAGATCGATTTCATGATTTCAATGTACCACATTCTCGCGCGCCGCAGATAGACTTCTTCTATGAACCCGATTACTGGTGCAGGCCGCGCTCGTCCGGCTCATCGGTCGAGGTGCTGATGACACTGGTGTGCTTGCCCTTGGCCTTGCGCCAGCCGTAGACGGCGTAGCCGCTCAGGCCATAGATCACGAAGACGCCGAACAGCACCACCGGCGGATGGATGTTGATCACCGCAATGGCCAGCGCAATCAGAACGATCACCGCAAACGGCACGCTCTTCTTCATCTGGATGTCCTTGAAACTGTAGAACGGCACATTGCTGACCATGGTCAGGCCGGCGTACAGGGCCAAGGCAAACATGGGCCAAGCCACCAGCGGCCCGGCAACCTCCAGTTCCGTCATGATCCAGATGAAGCCTGTCACCAGCGCGGCCGCCGCAGGCGACGGCAAGCCCTGGAAATAACGCTTATCGACCACGGCAGTGTTGACATTGAAACGCGCCAGCCGCAGCGCCGCACAAGCGCAGTAGACGAAGGCGGCAATCCAGCCCCAGCGCCCCAGCCCCTTGAGCGCCCATTCGTAGGCAATCAGCGCTGGCGCGGCCCCGAAGGACACCATGTCTGAAAGCGAGTCCATCTGCTCACCGAAGGCACTCTGTGTGTTGGTCATGCGCGCCACCCGACCGTCCAGGCTGTCGAGCACCATGGCACAGAAGACGCCGATGGCGGCCATGTCGAAGCGGCCATTCATGGCCATGACAATGGCGTAGAACCCACCAAACAGCGCCGCCAGCGTGAACAGGTTGGGCAGGATGTAGATCCCCTTGCGGCGCTTGCGCACCATCACCACTTCGCCTTCGGCCAGGGTCTCATCACCGTCGTGCATGGTCATGCCCCCACCTGAATCGGCAGGCTGCCGGAAATCGCCACACCGGAACCAACCCGGGAAACGACAGAGTTGTAGTCATCCATAGGGCACAAGTGTAAGTCAGCTGGCGACACTTACCCAAAAACAAAGGCCACCGAAGTGGCCTTTGCTCTGAGCGCGCAACAGACTCAGTTGCGGGTCTGGTCCACCAGCTTGTTCTTGGCGATCCAGGGCATCATGGCGCGCAGCTGGCCGCCCACCTTCTCGATGCTGTGGTCGGCCGTGTTGCGGCGACGCGCGGTCATGCTCGGGTAGTTCAGGCGGCCTTCCTGGATGAACATCTTGGCGTAGTCACCATTCTGGATGCGCTTCAAGGCATTGCGCATGGCAGCGCGCGACTGCTCATTGATCACCTCGGGGCCGGTCACGTACTCGCCGAACTCCGCGTTGTTGGAGATCGAGTAGTTCATGTTGGCGATGCCACCTTCGTAGATCAGGTCGACGATGAGCTTGAGCTCGTGCAGGCATTCGAAGTAGGCCATCTCGGGAGCGTAGCCGGCCTCGACCAGGGTCTCGTAACCCATCTTGATCAGC
>JAYRLJ010000020.1:0-18875 GCA_041905305.1 Hylemonella sp.
AGTCGTGGCGGGGAGGGCAGCCGTCTTGGCCGCCTTCAGGCGCAGGCGCACATGCATGGCGCAGCCAGCAAACAGCATCAGGCACAACAGCACTTCAAGCATGGCCAGGCCGGCCGACAGGCCGGACTCGGTGGTGGCGCGCACCACGCCTTCGGTGAAGTAGAGCCACACCAGCAGGCTGAGCCAGCGGTAGGTGTACATGCGGTTCTTCAGCAGGCCGGTCAGCGGCAGGCACAGCGGCAGCACCTTGAGGGCGAGCCAGGAGCCACCGGGACGCAGCGGCGCCAGCCACAACTCCCAGGCCAGACCGAGGGCGATCAGGCCGAGCAGACTGCCTGCCGCGAGCACGCGGCTGCGCCGCACATTCTTGTCGATTGCTTGCATGGAGGTGGCATCATAGCGGGATGAGCTTGGCCACCCGACTGCAGGAACTCCTCGGCAACCTGTCGCACTTCCCCTGGGCAACCACGGCGCTCACGTTGCGCGAGCGCTTTCGCGAAGACCGCCTGGGCCTCACGGCCAGCAGCCTGACTTTCACCACCACCATTGCGTTGGTGCCGCTCATCACGGTGGCACTGGCGGTGTTCACCGCTTTCCCGATGTTCGGCAAACTGCAGCTGGTGCTGCAGCAGTGGTTGGTGGAAAGCCTGGTGCCGGACAACATCGCGCGCCAGGTGCTGGGCTACCTGACGCAGTTCGCCGGCAAGGCCAGCCGGCTCGGCTCGGTCAGCCTGGCGGTGCTGTTCATCACCGCGCTCAGCCTGATCTTCACCATCGACCGCACGCTCAACGCCATCTGGCGGGTGCGCCGCCCGCGGCCGCTGGGGCAGCGCCTGCTGATTTACTGGGCCGCCATCACGCTCGGGCCGCTGCTGCTGGCCGGCAGCCTGGCCATCACCTCCTACCTGCTGACGGCCTCGCGCGGCCTGGTGGGCGTGCTGCCGGGCGGCCTGCGTTTCCTGCTCGATCTGCTGGAGTTCCTCATGGTGGCCGGTGGCATGACCGCCACCTACTACTACGTGCCGCACACCCAGGTGAAGTGGGGCCATGCATGGGCCGGCGGGCTCTTTGCCGCTGCGGGCATCGAGGTGGCCAAGAAGGTGCTGGCGATCTACGTCAAGGCGGTGCCCACCTACTCGGCGGTCTATGGCGCGTTTGCCACGGTGCCGATCCTGCTGGTCTGGATCTACGTGGTGTGGGTGATCGTGCTGCTCGGCGCGGTCATCACCGCCTACCTGCCCAGTCTGCTCATGGGCGCCGCGCGCCGCAGCGGCACGCCCGGCTGGGAGTTCACGCTCGCGCTCGATACCCTGGCGCAGCTGCTGGCCAGTGGCCAGGCAGGGCGCCGCGGCCTGAGTGCCCAGGCACTGGCCGAGGCCTTGCGGGTGGACCCGGTGCAGCTGGAGGCGGTGCTCGGAACCCTGCTGGCGCTGGACTGGGTGGGACGGCTGGAAGACGGCGACGGCCGTTACGTGCTGCTGGTGGACCCGGAGAGCGCCTCTCTTGGGCCGTTGGTCGACCGGCTGCTGCTGGCGCCCTCGCCGCGCACCGCCTTCATGACCATCAATGGCATGAAGGCTTCCTCCTCCCTTGCCGATGCGCTACAAACAAGATAGCTACTCGCGCCCATGGGGCGGGCGCAAACGTCGTTTTTTATTCAAAAATCAGAACGGAATCCGGCCGCGCCAGATGTCGGCGTACATGACCCAGTCGCCCATGAAGCTGTAGAGCGGCCGCTTGAAGCTGGCCGGCTTGTTCTTCTCGAAACCGAAGTGCCCCAGCCAGGCAAAGCCATAGCCGCACAGCAGACCGTAGAGCAGGTACTGCGGTTTGCCCGTGGCCAGCAGCATGGCCAGGCACACCAGGGCCAGGCTGCTGCCGACGAAATGCAGGCGGCGGCAGGTGCGGTTGCTGTGCTCGCCCAGATAGAAGGGGTAGAACTCGGCGAAGCTGGTGTAGGCCTTGGGATCGGCGGGCGCAGTCGATGGTTGCACGGCAGGTCTCCTCATGGTGTTGGAGTGGGAGTGTAGGCCGGTCGCTGATGGCTGTGCAACTGCTCCGCAGGCGAGTCCGGCTGGTATGCTGTGCGCCGTCACAGCTCCGGTCCAACGCATGTCCAGAACCTTTCTCCTTGCCTTGCTGCTGATGCTCGGTGTCGCGCCAGCCTGGGCCGACTGGGTCCTGCTGGCCCGCAGCGAACAGTCCGTGCTTTACATCGAGACGCCAGTGCCGAAGAGAGCCGGTGGCAACGTGGTGATCTGGGTCCTGCGTGACCACCTGGGCATGCGCCAGGGGCCGGGGGGGGTCTACGTCTCGTCCAAGGACCAGATCGAGGTCGATTGCGCCGGGCGTCGCATCCGCCGCCTCTACTCGTCCGACCATCCGCAGCCCATGGGCGCCGGCAAGGCGGTCCACTTCGAGCATGGCCCCATGAGCTGGAACTTCGCCACGCCCAACTCGATTGCCAGCCGCATGGTCAACGTTGCCTGTTAGTCCCCATCACCGGTCATGTTCATCGGTCACTTCGCCCTCGGTCTGGCTGCCAAGTCGGTGGCGCCGCGGGTGTCACTCGGCACCCTGTTCCTCGCGGCCCAGTTCATCGACCTGCTGTGGCCCAGCTTGTTGCTGCTCGGTCTGGAGCGCGTGCGCATCGAGCCCGGCGCCACGGCGGTGACGCCGCTGGTCTTCGAGCACTACCCGTTCAGCCACAGCCTGCTGGCGGTGTCGGGCTGGGCGGTCCTGTTGGCCCTGGTCTACGGGGTGTTCCGGCGCGACCGGCGCGGCGCCGTGGTGTTGGGCGCACTCGTGCTGAGCCACTGGGGGCTGGACCTGCTGGTCCATCGGCCGGACCTGCCGCTGTCACCCTGGGGGAATGAGCGGCTGGGCCTGGATGCCTGGTCGTCGCTGCCGCTGACGCTGGCGATGGAGGTGCCGCTGTTCTGGTTCGGGGTCTGGCTTTATGCGCGCAGCACTGTGGCGGGGGACGCCATCGGGCGCTGGGGGCTTTGGGGCTTGGTGTTGTTCCTCTTCACCATTCATGGCGTCAACCTGTTCGGCGCTCCGCCGCCCGATGTGCAGGCCATCGCCTGGGCCGGTCATCTGCAATGGCTGCTGGTGCTGTGGGGCTGGTGGGTGGACCGGCACCGGCGCCCGCTGGCGCCGGTTTGAGCCTCAGCGCTGCAGGAAATCGCGCATCGCGAACAACGTTGCTTCCGGCGCTTCCGTCATCTGGTGGTGGCCCACCGGCAGGCTGACCACCTGCACCGTCTTGCCGGTTTCACGCGCCTTGGCAATCAGGCCCTGCGCCGCCTTCGGGGCCGTCATCTGATCCTGCCCACCGAGCAGGAACAGCACCGGGCAGCTGATCTGTGTGATGGCCTGCTCGCCATTCGCATAGCGGTCACACGCCTGGAAGCCGCGGTGGAACACGTTCACCTTGCGGTTGCTGCGCAGCACGCGCCGCCCCAGTGCCAGGCTGGCGCCATAGACCCAGGTGCCGGGGCCGAGCGCCGAGGGCGGGGCGGCCAGCGTGCTGCGCGAGAAGACGTTGATCATCTTCAGCGCCTGCTCCGGTTGGTTCAGCGAGGCGTCCAGCAGGGCGGGCGACACCTTCATCGGGTAGGCGGTGCCCACCAGCACCAGATGGCTCACGCGGTCTTTCAGGCGCGCAGCCGCTTCCAGCGCGATCAGCGAGCCCCAGCTGTGGCCTACCAGCGCGGCGCGCGGCACACTGGCGGCATCGAGCAGCGCGGCAATGAAGTCCGCAGCCTGCTCCACCGTCTCCGGTGCTTCGCCGCCGCTGCGGCCGTGGCCAGGCAGGTCCACGGCCAGTACGTTCCAACCATGGTGAGCCAGGTAGCGGCTTTGCAGGATCCAGACGCTGTGGTCGTTCAGCACGCCGTGGATCATGACCACGGTGGGTTTGGCGGCATCAAACGCCCTGCCGCCGGTGTAGCAATAGGTCTTGGCGCCGTTGACAGTGAGCTCCATCATGCACCTGCCTTTTCTGCTGCTTTCAAGGCGCGCTTCAAATCGTCAATCAGGTCATCCGGGTCTTCCAGTCCGATGGACAGGCGGATCGTGCCCTGCGAGATGCCGGCACCGGCCAGCGCCTCGTCGCTCATGCGGAAGTGGGTGGTGCTGGCCGGATGGATCACCAGGCTGCGGCAGTCGCCCACATTGGCCAGGTGGCTGAAGAGCTTGAGCGCCTCGATGAAGGCCTTGCCCTGCTCACGGTTGCCCTTGAGGTCGAAGCTGAACACCGAGCCGGCGCCGCGCGGCAGCAGTTTTTGCGCCAGCGCGTGGCTGGGGTGGCTGTCCAGCAGCGGGTGGCCGACGCGCGAAACAAACGGCTGGCTGGCCAGGAACTGCACCACACGCTCGGTGTTGCTCATGTGGCGCGCCATGCGCAGCGGCAGCGTCTCCAGCCCCTGCAGGATCAGCCAGGCGGTGTGCGGGCTCATGCAGGCGCCGAAGTCGCGCAGGCCTTCGCGCCGTGCGCGCAGCAGGAAGGCGCCCACGGTGGACTCCTCGGTGAAGACCATGTTGTGGAAGCCGTCGTAGGCTTGGCTCAGCTCGGGGAACCGCCCAGACGTATCCCAGTCGAAACTGCCGCCGTCCACCACCACGCCACCGATCACCGTGCCGTGGCCGCTGAGGAACTTGGTGGCCGAGTGGTAGACCAGGTCGGCGCCGTGCTCGAACGGCTTGATCAGCCAGGGCGAGGTGAGGGTGGAGTCCACCAGCAGCGGGACGCCGGCCTCGTGCGCGATGGCGCTGACCGTCGGGATGTCCAGCACGTCCAGGCCCGGGTTGCCCACCGTCTCACCGAAGAACAGCTTGGTGTTGGGGCGCACCGCGGCACGCCAGCCGTCGACGTCGCCCGGCTTGACAAAGGTGGTCTCGATGCCGAAGCGGCGCAGCGTGTAGTGCAGCAGGTTCTGGCTGCCGCCATACAGGGCCGTGCTGGCCACGATGTGCGAGCCGGCGCCCATCAGCGTGGCGATGGCCAGGTGCAGCGCCGCCTGGCCGCTGGCCACGGCAATGGCGCCGATGCCGCCTTCCAGCGCCGCCATGCGCTGTTCGAACACCGCATTGGTCGGGTTGCTGATACGGCTGTAGACGTGGCCGGCGCGCTCCAGGTTGAAGAGCGAGGCCGCGTGGTCACTGGACTCGAAGACGAAGGAGGTCGTCAGGTGGATCGGCACGGCCCGCGCGCCGGTGGCGGGGTCGGGCTGGCTGCCTGCATGCAGCGCGAGGGTGTCGAAGCCAGGGTCGGAATAGCCGGGCATGGAAGTCTCCGTGATCGTTGTTCGGCAGCGTGCCGGGGGTGCAAACCTGCTTGACCGGACGCCTTCTTATGGGTTCAATGATGCCATGGGCTATATTCCATGCCCTTGATAGAGAGTCACGAGGAGCACACCATGAAAGTCAGCGACATCCTGCGCGTCAAGGGCAACACCCTGTACACCGTCACCCCTGATGAACCGCTGGGCAGTGCTGCCGAGATCATGGCCGACAAGGACATCGGCTCGCTGGTGGTCATGGACCATGGCGATCTGGTGGGCATGCTGACGTTTCGCGAGGTGATCAAGCAGGCGGTGAAGAACGGCGGCGTCATCGGCACGACCCTGGTGCGCACCGCCATGGACGACGCACCGCTGACCTGCACCATGGAAACCGACATGGACGAGGTGCGCCGCATGATGCTCGACCGCCATGCCCGCTATATGCCCGTGATGGACAAGAAGATGCTCATGGGCGTGATCAGCTTCTACGACGTGGCCAAGGCCGTGGTCGACGCGCAGAACTTCGAGAACAAGATGCTCAAGGCCTACATCCGCGACTGGCCGGAAGAAGACGAGCCAGCCGCCAAGGCCTGATGTGAGCCAGTCGCCGCCGGGCCGCCCCAAGGCGACTGCGGCCCCACTCCCAGCGTAGCGCAGGGCTGGCCTGCGCGGGGGCGGCGGCTACACGCAGTGAGCAAGCGTGGGGGAGCCGAATACTGTCTGGGATAATCAATCCCATGAGCGGCAATACCTTCGGCAATCTTTTCGCAGTCACCAACTTCGGTGAATCCCACGGCCCGGCCATCGGCTGCGTGATCGACGGCTGCCCGCCCGGCATGCCGCTCAGCGAAGCCGACATCCAGCCGGATCTGGACCGTCGCCGCCCCGGTACCTCCAAATTCGTCACCCAGCGCAACGAGCCCGATGCGGTGGAAATCCTCTCCGGCGTCTACGAGGGCAAGACCACCGGCACGCCGATCTGCCTGCTCATCAAGAACACCGACCAGCGCAGCAAGGACTACGGCAACATCCTGCAGACCTTCCGCCCGGGCCATGCCGACTACGCCTACTGGCACAAGTACGGCATCCGCGACCCGCGCGGTGGTGGCCGATCCTCGGCGCGTCTGACCGCCCCCATGGTGGCCGCCGGCGCGGTGGCGAAGAAATGGCTCAAGGAACACTACGGCACCGAGTTCCGTGGCTGCATGACGCAGATCGGCGAGGTGGCCATTCCTTTCGAGTCCTGGGAGCACGTGCCGAACAATCCCTTCTTCGCCCCGATGGCCGATGTGTCGGCGCTGGAGGCCTATATGGAGGCCTTGCGCAAGTCGGGCGACTCCTGCGGCGCGCGCCTGCGTGTCACCGCCACCGGCATGCCGGTCGGCCTGGGCCAGCCACTGTTTGACAAGCTCGACGCCGACATCGCCTACGCCATGATGGGCATCAACGCCGTCAAGGGCGTGGAGATCGGTGCCGGCTTCGCGGCCGTGGCCGACAAGGGCAGCACGCACGGTGACTCGCTCACGCCGCAGGGTTTCAAAGGCAACAAGGCGGGTGGCGTGCTCGGTGGCATCAGCACCGGGCAGGACTTGGAGGTGTCGATCGCCATCAAGCCCACCAGCTCCATCCTGGTGCCGCGCGCATCGATCGACGTCGAGGACCAGGCCACCGACGTGATTACCAAGGGCCGGCACGACCCCTGTGTCGGCATCCGCGCCACCCCGATTGCCGAGGCCATGCTGGCGCTGGTGGTGATGGAGCATGCATTGCAGCACCGCGCCCAGTGCGGCGATGTGAAGCTGGCCGTCGGTCCCATTCCCGGCTCGATCAACTGAAAAGGATTTCCCATGCCCACCTTGCGTGTCGAAATGATGGAAGGGCGCACGCCCGAGCAGAAACGTGAACTGGTCAAGGCGCTGACCGAGGCCGTGGTCAAGACGCTGGGCACCAAGCCCGAGGCGGTGGACGTGCTGCTGTACGACATCAAGCGCTCCGACTGGGCCACCGGGGGCGTGCTCTGGAGCGAGAAGACTTAAGTGTCTACCTCCCGCCGGCAGTTGGTGCCGTTCGCGGCCCTGTCGGCCAGCTACTTCGCGCACATCGGCTTCTTCAATCCCTACTTGCCGCTGTGGCTCAAGGACCTGGGCCTGGGGCTGGTGGCCATCAGCCTGCTCACCGCCGTGCAGTCGGCCACCCGGCTGGTGGCGCCCTATGCCTGGGGCTGGCTGAGCGACCACACCGGTGAACGCGTCAAGCTGCTGCGCTACGGCGCCAGCGCGGCGCTCGTCATCTCCTGCGGACTGTGGATCCCCGGCAGCTTCTGGTGGCTGGCGGCCGTGCTCGGGCTGATGTTCCTGCACACCAGCGCCATGATGCCCATGAGCGAGGCAGCCATGGCGCACCTGGTGAGTTCCGGCGGCAGTTTCGATGCCAAGCGCTACGGTCGCGTGCGCCTGTGGGGTTCGCTCGGCTTCCTGGTGACGGTGTTTGCCGCCGGCGCCTGGTTCGAGCATTTCGGCATGGCGCACTTTCCGGCCTGGACGGTGCTGTCGCTGCTGGCGGTGGTGGCCAGTGTCTGGTGGCTGCCAGATTTGAAGGAAGCGGTAGCAGCGCACGAGCGCAAGCAGGCGATCTGGCCACTGCTCAAGAAGCCGGCGGTGCGCTGGTTCTTCATCGCCGTTTTCTTCCATGTGCTGTCGCACATGGGCATCTACATCTTCTTCTCCCTCTACCTCGATGCGCTGGGCTACAGCAAGACCCTGATCGGCTTGCTGTGGGCCGTGTCGGTGCTCGTCGAAATCGCCTGGTTCTTCACCCAGAGCCGCTGGCTACCGGCCTTCAGTCTGAGCGGCTGGTTGGTGGTGTGCGCCGCAGCCGCCGTGCTGCGCATGGGCCTGACGGCGGCGTGGGCCGAACTGTGGCCGGTGTTGCTGTTGGCGCAGGCCCTGCACGGCCTGACCTTTGCCGCCCACCACACGGCGTGCATTGCGCTGCTGTCGCACCATTTCCCTGGCCTGCAACGCGGCCGAGGCCAGGCGCTGTACGCCGTGCTGGGTTACGGCCTGCCCGGGGTGCTGACCGGGCTGGGAGGCGGTGTACTGAGTGCACGCCTCGGCCTGGGCAGCGTGTTCTGGGTGGCGCTGCTCAGCGCCCTGTTGGCCATGCTGAGTGCCTGGCAGGTCTGGCGCCTGCGCCACCCGCGCGGCTGAGGGCCGCCGCTGCGCGTCAGCGCGTCAGCCGCTCGAAGATCCAGTGCGCGGCAGCCAGCAGCCGGTGGTCTTCACCATGGCGACCCACCAGTTGCAGGCCCACCGGCAGGCCCTGGCGGCCGGTGGCAAAGGGCAGGTGCACCGCCGGCAGGCCCAGCAATGACCAGCTGCGGCAGAACAACGGGTCGCCGGTGGCCGTCAGCCCCTCGGGCGCTTCGCCGATGGTGCTCGGCGTGAGCAGCACGTCGTGGCGCTCGAACAGGCTGTCGATGCGCAGCCGCCATTCGACGGTGCGCTGCAGGTTGGCCGCGTGCGTGAGGCCCGAGATCGCCATGCCGGTGTCCAGCAGGCTCTGCAACTGCGGGCTCAGGGCCTCGCGGTGCCGCAGTCGCTCAAAGCTGAGCGAGCGTGCCATCTCGAAGCTCATCACGTCCTTCTGCAGCTGCACCAGTTCGTCGAAAGCCTGCGGCATGGCCACGTCCTGGCAGGCGTCCGAGTGGGCGGCCAGCACGCGCGTGGCGTCCGCCCAGGCGGCCTGGGTGTCGGCATCGGCGTCCATGCCCCAGGGTGAGCGGAACAGGCCGATGCGCAGCGCACCGGGGGCCTGCTCCTGCAGCAGGCGCAGGTCGCCGGTCAGCACCGCGCCCAACAGGGCAGCGTCTCTCACGCTGCGGCCAAAGCTGCCAATCACGTCCATGCTGGGCGACAGGCTCTTGACGCCGGCGCCCGGCACGCGACCCAGGCTGGGCTTGTAGCCCACCACGCCGCAGAACGCGGCCGGGCGGATGATGGAGCCCGCTGTCTGCGTACCCAGGGCCAGCGGCACCATGCGGTCGGCCACGGCGGCGGCCGAGCCACTGGACGAGCCGCCCGGTGTGTGCAGCGGGTTGTGCGGGTTGACGGTGGGGCCGGGCGCGAAGTAGGCAAACTCGGTGGTGACGGTCTTGCCCATGATCACGGCGCCCGCCTCGCGGCACAGTGCCACCGTGGCGGCATCGGCCACCGGCCGGTAGTGGGCATACAGGGCCGAGCCGTAGCTGGTGGGGAGGTCGGTGGTGTCGAAGATGTCTTTCACGCCCAGCGGCAGGCCGTGCAGTGGGCCGCGTACCGGCCCGGCATCCAGCGCCCGTGCCTGCGCCAGCGCGTTGACGGCGTCCAGGTGGGCAAAGGCGTGGATGTCGTCATCGCGCTCGGCGATGCGCTCCAGGCAGGCGATCACCAGGTCTTCGGCCTTGATCTCGCGCTGGTTCAGCAGCACCATGGCTTGGGTGGCGTCGAGTTCGTTCAATTTGGTGTGAGCCATCGGGATTCCTGTGGGGCGCCGGTAGGTAAAGAGTGTATGCCGACGCGATGCGCCGGCATCAGAGCAAGTTGCGCATGGCGCGCGCCGTTTCCTGCAGGACTGGCAAGACACGTGCGGCTGCTTCCTCGCTGCTTTCGTCGGCCATCGGCATCGTGACATTGAGGGCGGCCAACATGTCGCCGCGCCGGTCGATCAGAGGGACGGCGACGCCGCGGTAGCTGAGGTCGAGTTGCTGTTCGGAAATGGCCCAGCCGCGCTGGCGGATGCGGGCCAGTTCCACGCGCAGCCTATCCTTGCTGGTGATGGTGTACGAGGTATAGGCCTTCAATTCATGGGATGCCAGCCATTTCTCCAGCCAGGCCTCGTCGCGCATCGCCAGCATCAGCATGCCGGCCGCGGTCACTTGGGCCTGAACCCGTGCGCCGAGCACGAAACCCGTGTTCATCGTTCGGTTCGGCCCGTTGCGCGCGATGTAGACGATGTCGTCGCCATCGAGCACGCTTACATAGGCGATCTCCTGCGTGCCCGCCGTGACGCGCTGCAGGAACGGCTGGACGGTGCGAGGCAGCCGGGCCGACTCCAGGTAGGACTGTCCGAGACGCAGCACACGCGGTGTGAGCCAGAACAGCTTGCCGTCGGTGGCCACGTAGCCGAGGTGGGTGAGTGTCAGCAGATAGCGTCGTGCCGCCGTGCGCGTCATGCCGCAGCGTTCTCCGGCTTGGCTGCTGGTCAGCCGCGGATGGGCATCGTCGAAGGCTTCAATCACCGACAGCCCCTTTTCCAGCCCGGCGATCCAGTTGCGTTTGTCCAAGGGGGGGAGGGTGTCGGGATCGATGAATTGCATGAGCCGGATTCTGGTCACCATCGAGATCCGCTGTCCTAGGTGTAACCCTGAAATCGATCGATGATCGACCGTTGTAGATCGATATTCGATCTAGACCTCGATTTTTTGAATGCCAAGTTGGCGATCTCTGTCTAAAGTCCCCCTCGTTTTGTATTTTTTGGGCGATTAACGAACACCATGGGCCTGAACGCCGCCTACGTGCCGCACATCGACGGCAATACCGAGCTCTACCTGATCCCTGGGGATCCGGTAGCCCAGGTGCGGGCACCTGAGGTATTCAACCGGGTCTTTGCCGCCTTGGGCATCAACGCCGTGCTGGTACCCGTGCATGTGGCCGAGGCGGACATCGAGGCCTTCATTCGTGGGGCCTTCCTGGCACGCAACGTCAAGGGGCTGTTCCTCGCCATTCCGCACAAGGCGCGGGTGCTGGGTTTGCTGGACGAGTGCACGCCGCTGGGTAGGCTGGCGGGTGCGGTCAACGGCATTCGCCGCACGGCTGAAGGACGGCTGGCGGGCGGGCTTTTCGATGGCGAAGGGCTGCGCGCGTCGCTCGACTACTTCGGCATAGCCTATGCCGGTCGTCGTGTGCTCATCCTGGGGGCAGGCGGTGGCGCGTCGGCGATTGCGGCGTCACTGATCGACCAAGTTGCCGAACTGGCCCTGTTCGACCCGGTGCCAGGCAAGGCCGCCACGGTCGCGGCGCACATTGGCGCCGGTTTCCCGGGGCGGGTGCGAGCGGCCGACAGCAACGACCCGGCAGGTTTCGACCTGGTCATTCACGCCACACCGCTGGGCCTGCAGCCGGATGACCCCCTGCCGTGTGACGTCAGCCGCCTGGCGCCAAATGCGGCGTTGATCGACATCCTGATGAAAAACCAGCCGACACCGCTGGTGCGCGCGGCGCGCGCGCGCGGGCTGCAGGCGCAGCCGGGTTTCGAGATGCTGATCCAGCAGACCCCGCTGTACCTTGAGTTCTTCGGCTACCCGCAGGCTGCCCAGGCCGTGCGGCGTGATGCCACCTTCCTGCGCGAGCTGATTTACCCGCGGGACATGGCGCACGAGATTCGGCGCTTGCACCCGGCGGCTTCTTCCGGGAATGTCGCCCGACCTTCGTTTCACTGACTGCTTTTCAACCACCAAGGAGACAATATGCAGAAACGTTTCACCCTCAAAGTGCTGGCCGCCTGCGCCCTGGCCACGGCAGCGACCGCCTCTTACAGCCAGGAGGTGATCAAGATTGCCAACATCGTGGAGTTGTCCGGCGCCGGCGCAACGGCAGGCACCAACTTCAAGAATGGTGTGGAGCTGGCGATCAAGGAGATCAACGCGTCGGGTGGCATCCTCGGGCGCAAGATCCAGTCGACCACCGTCGACACCCAAAGCAACCCGGGCGTGGCCAAAGGGTTGACGCAGAAGGCCGTGGATGACGGCGTGTTTGCGATCTTCGGTCCGGTGTTCTCGGGCTCCATCATGGTCAGCATGGCCGAGTCGCGCCGCGCCGAGGTGCCCAACTTCACCGGCGGCGAGGCGGCGTCGATCACCCAGCAGGGCAATCCCTACGTGTTCCGCACCAGCTTCGGCCAGTCCACCTCCTTCCCCAAGCTGGCGCGCTACATCAACAGCAAAGCCAAGACCCTGGCAGTCATCTACGTGAACAACGACTTCGGCAAGGGCGGCCGCGACGCCATCGTCAAGCTGATGGAAGGCAGCCCGACCAAGATCGTGGCTGACATTTCCACCAATTCCGGTCAGATCGATTTCGCGGCTGCGGTGCTGGCAGTGAAGCAAAGCAATGCCGACGCCGTGTTCGTCTACACCAACGAGGAGGAGTCCGCACGTGCCTTGCGCGAGTTCCGCAAGCAGGGCTGGACCAAGCCCATCATCGGCGAGACCACGCTGACCGGTCAGAAGGTGATCGAACTGGCCGGTGAGGCCGCCAATGGTGCCGTGGCCCACGTCGGCCTGACGGTGGATGCGCCGCCGACCAAGGCTTTTGGTGCCAAGTTCCAGCAGGAATACAAGTACGTGTCGGACCACAACGGCATCAAGGGCTACACCGGTGTCTATGTGCTCAAGGCCGCTATTGAGAAGGTGGGCAAGCTGGATCGGGTGGCGGTCGCCAAGGCGCTGAAGAACACCACCTTCACGGCCAAGCAGCACCCCGGCGTCCTGATGGACGTGACCTTCGACGACAAGGGTGACATCGATCGCGAGAGCTTCATGGTCGAGGTCAAGAACGGCAAGCAGGAAGTGGTGGCCACCCTGCCGCCCCTGGGCAAGAAGTAAGGCGTGAACGCCCGCCCGCCGGCGGGCGTTTCCACTGAACCTGAGAGCGTCCCGCGCGGCGGGAGCGGGGATGTCATGACTGATTTTCTGCAACTCTTCATCAGCGGCCTGGCAACGGGCAGCATCTACGGGCTGGCGGCGCTGGGTTTCACCCTGCTGTGGCAGGCCAGCGGCACGATCAACTTCGCGCAGGGCGAATTTGTGATGCTGCCGGCCTTCATGATGCTGGCCTTCATGGCGCTGGGCGCCCCGCTGTACCTGGGCTTCATCCTGGCAGCGCTGGTGTCGGTACTGGTGCTGGGCTGGGCCTTCAAGCGTGGCTTGGTCGATCCGCTCTACAAGTACGGCATGATGCCCATCGTCGTGGCGACGATCGGCCTGTCGATCGCCATGAGCAATGGTGTGCGCGCCGGCTACAGCGCCGAGGCCCATCCCTTTCCCAACCTGTTCGGCGACCATGTGTTCAACGTCGCGGGGGTGACGGTCACCTCCGGGGGGCTTGGCACCCTGCTGACAGCACTGGTGCTCGTGTTCGCAACCCAGGCCTTCCTGACCCGCACTGTCACCGGACGGGCGATGCAGGCGGTGGCGCAGAACACCGAGAGTGCGACGGTGCTCGGCATCAACGTTCCCCGCATGATCTTCTATGCCTTCGCCATCAATGCGCTGCTGGCCTGCGCTGCGGCCCTGTTGGTTACGCCAACCTATCTGGCGAAATTCGACATGGGCGAAGGTCTGGGCACCAAGGCTTTCTTCGCCGCCATCATCGGCGGCTTCAACAACTCTCGCGGCGCCCTGCTCGGCGGCGTCATTGTCGGGGTGGCTGAGAACCTGGCCGCCGCCTACGTCTCGCCCGCGTACAAGGATGCCGTGGCCCTGATGATCTTCATGGTCGTGATCCTGTTCAAGCCGCAGGGCTTGCTGGGCAAGAAGGAAGAACGCAAAGTCTGAGGCGCCCCCATGAAACGCATTCACATCCTGTTCGCGGCCGTGCTCGGTCTGGGCTTGCTCATCGCTCCCCAGTTCCTCAAGAACTATGGCGTCTACCTGCTGACCTATTGGCTGATCTTCATCATCGCTGTGATGGGCCTGAACCTGACGGTCGGCTACGCCGGCCAGAAATCGCTGGGCCATGCCGCCTTCTTCGGTATTGGCGCCTACACCGCGGCCATCCTGATGAAGGTGGGCGTGAGCTTCTGGGTCAGCCTGCCGGCCGCTGCCCTGATCTGTTTTGCGGTGGGGCTGGCGCTTGGCTTCCCGGCCCTGCGGGTGCAGACCATCTACCTGGCCTTTGCCACCCTGGGATTCAACACGGCCGTCTGGCTGGTCATGCGCAACGAAGAATGGCTGACCGGGGGGACCTTCGGCATCAACAACATCCCGCGGCCGTCGTTGCTGGGCTGGTCGCTGGAGAGCAACCGGGCCTATTTCTATTTCATCCTGGCCGTCACGGTGCTGCTGGCCGCTTTGCAGTGGCGCCTGTTGCGCTCCCCTTGGGGCAAGGCATTCACGGCGCTGCGCGACAACCCGATCCGCGCTGAAAGCCTGGGTGTGGACATCCGGAACTACACGCTGCTGAGCTTCGCCATCGGTGCGGCATACGCGGGTGTCGCGGGTGTCTTGTTTGCCAGCCTGGTGCAGTTCATCGAACCGGCACCGTTCACCGTCGGGGCGTCGATCATGATGTACCTGATGGTGGTGGTTGGCGGCCCGGGCTATTTCCTCGGGCCAGTCGTGGGCGCCGGGGTCGGCGTGCTGCTGCCCGAATGGCTGCGCTTTGCGCAGGCCTGGTACCTCTTCATCTTCGGCGGGGCCGTGGTGTTGATGATGATCTGGCTGCCGGACGGGCTGCTCAGCATCCCGGACCGCATCAGGGCGCGCCGGGTGTCCCGCGCCGCGTCTGCCGCGCGGGCCCGCGCAGCTGCCTCGGGAGCACAGTCATGAGCGCGCCGGTACTCAAGGTCAGTCAGCTCAAGAAGGCCTACGGTGCCATCCAGGCCGTCGATGGCGTGAGCTTCGAGGTCATGCCCGGTGAGATCTTTGGCGTGATCGGTCCCAACGGCTCGGGCAAGACGACCATGTTCAACAGCGTGCTCGGGCAGATCAGTCCCGATGCCGGCATGATCGAACTCAACGGTCAGTCCATCACCGGGCTATCGCCGCTGGAACTCAACCGCCGCGGCGTCGGACGCACGTTCCAGACGCTGCAGGTGTTTGGCAAGATGACCGTGCGCGACAACCTGCTGGTGGCCGCGCAGGAGCACCGGGGCAACATGTTCAGCCGTCTCTTTGCGCCCGGCGATTCGGGGCTGGGTGACAAGGCCGATGCGCTGATCGACCTGTTTCGCATCCGGCATGTGGCGGACCAGCCAGCGGGCAGCCTGAGCTACGGGCAGCAGAAACTGGTCGACATTGCGATGGCTTTCATGAGTGAGCCCGATCTGGTGCTGCTCGACGAGCCCTGCGCCGGTGTCAACCCCAGCCTGGTCGGCGGTATTTCCACGCTGCTCAAGGAGCTCAACCGCACGCGCAAGGGCTCGTTCGTGGTCATCGAGCACAACATGGACTTCGTCATGGATCTGTGCCATCGCATCATGGTCATGGTCGAGGGGCGGGTGATGGCCATCGGCACACCCGATGAAATCCGCAGCAACAAGCAGGTGCTTGACGCCTACCTGGGGAATTGAACATGTCGGACGCCAATTGCATCGAATTTCACGACGTGGTGGCTGGTTACAAGGATTTCATGATCCTCAACAACCTGTCGTTCCAGGCCCGGCGCGGCGCGATCACGCTGCTGCTGGGGCCCAACGGGGCTGGCAAGTCGACCGTGCTCAAGACGCTGTTCGGCCTCCTCAAGCCGCGCCAGGGGCGCATCCTGCTGGATGGGGCCGACATTGCCGGCGCCAGCCAGAAGGAATTGCTGGCCCGCGGCATCGCCTTCGTGCCGCAGGGGCGCAACCTGTTCGGTCAGCTCACCGTGTTCCAGAACCTCGAGCTCGGCGGCATCACGCTGGGCATGAAGACGACCCATGAGCGCATTCCCGAGGTGCTCGAGTTCTTTCCGCGGGTAAAGGAACGCCTGCATTCCCAGGCGTCGGCACTGTCCGGGGGCGAGCAGAAGCAGCTGGAGATCGGCCGCGCCCTGCTGCTGCGACCCAAGGTGCTGCTGATCGACGAACCCTCGATCGGGCTGTCGCCGCTGGTGGTGCAGGACGTGTTCCGCCTGTTGCGACGCCTGGCCGACCAGGGTACGACCGTGCTGATGGTGGAGCAGAACGTCAAGAGCGCGCTCAAGATCTCCGACGAAGCCATTGCACTGGAGTCCGGTCGGCGCGTGCTGCAGCGGCCGGCCTCGGAGTTGTTGGCAGACCCGCACATCGAGCGACTGTTCCTCGGGGGCGCGCATGCCGCAGCCCCCGCCACCGCCTGATCCGCTTTCCGGGAGACACTGCCATGACCATTGCCAGCCAGAGTGACGCCGTGACGGCCTCCGATCGTGAACTGCCCGTGGAGGTGCCCAATCCGCTGGGCATGGAAGGCATCGAGTTCATCGAATACGCGACCTCCAAGCCCCAGGCCCTCGGCCAGGTGCTGGAAATGATGGGGTTCTGTCCGGTGGCCCGGCACCGCTCGCGCGAGGTCACGCTGTACCGGCAGGGCGACATCAATGTCATCGTGAACGCCCATGCGGGCGACGTGCCGGGGGCTGCATTGCTGCCGGAGAAGCCGCGCATCGCGGCCATCGCGCTGCGGGTGCGTGATGCCGCCGCCGCCTACCGCCGCGCGCTCAGCAAGGGGGCCTGGGCGGTACCGGTGCATGTGGAAGTGATGGAGCTCAACATCCCCGCTGTCCACGGCGTGGGGGCGAGCCGGATCTATTTCGTGGACCGGCACCGCGAGTTCTCGATCTACGACGTGGATTTCATCAAGATACCCGGGGTGACCCAGCAGCCGCCGGCGCTGGCCGGCTTGCATCTCTTTGGCGTGGTCCAGTACATCGGTAACGAACGGACCTGGGACTGGATCGAGTTCTATCAGGCGCTGTTCGGTTTCCGTGCCTTGCCGCAGGATGCGCGCTTCGGCATCCTGTACAAGGGGCGCATCCTGCAAAGCCCGTGCCGAAGTTTCTATATCCAGCTGGTCGAGCCGGAGCCCGGCATCTTGGAAGTCGAGGAGGACGAACGCCTGCAGCGCATCGGTCTGGGCACGCCGGACGTGGTGGGTGCCGTCGCCGCGCTGCGCCAGCGTGGCCTGGAGTTTGTCGAGATGCCCGAGGTCCACACCGGTGACAGGGGAGCTCTGACCGGTACCTACATGGGCAGCGTCGTCTTCGAGCTGGTGCACGACGAGCGGGAGTGAAGGCATGAACCGGCCCGATGGCAATTTCGACAACTTCGGGATGGACACCATCTCTCTGGCGGGGCCGCTCGAGGCAAAGCTGCAGGCCGTGCGCGACGCTGGCTTCACGCAGATCATGCTCGCGGCCCGCGATCTGGTCGGTCATCCCGGGGGGCTGGATGCAGCCATCGCCACCGTGCGCGCCAGCGGCCTGCGCGTGACCGGCTTCCAGGTGCTGCGCGACTTCGAGGGCTTGTCTGGCCACTTGCATGACTACAAGGTGGACATTGCCAAGTCCATGCTGGAGATGTGCCACGCGCTGGGTTGTCGTTTGTTGCTGGCGTGTTCTTCCACGTCGATCCATGCGACCGGTGACATCGATGTCTTGGCGCGCGACCTGCGCAAGCTTGCGATGCTGGCTGTTCCACTGAACATCCGGGTCGCCTATGAAGGCTTGTCCTGGGGGCGGAGCGTCAACGAATACACCGAGGCCTGGGAGGTCGTGTCACGGGCTGACGTGCCCAACCTCGGCATCGGCCTGGATTCGTTCCACATGTTTGCCACCGAGACGCCGCTGGATGACCTGGAGTTGCTTGATCCTGACAAGATCTTTCTGGTCCAGCTATCGGACTTCATGTGGCAGGAAATCCGCACGCCCGAGGAGCGCATGGCCACGGCGCGGCATTTTCGCGTCTTTCCGGGTGAGGGCGTTCACAGCGCGAATCTGGCGACGCTTGTGCTACGTCTGCATCAGCTCGGATACCGGGGTGACTACAGCTTCGAGGTCTTCAATGACGACTACCAGCAGATGCCTCTGCCCATGGTGGCGCAACGGGCCCGCCGCTCGGCGCTCTGGCTCGCGGAGGACGTACTGCAGCGCTCGGTTCCGCTGCCCAACCAGATGCGCTTGAAACGCTGAGGCATCGGCCCATGATCGAGAAGACCTACGCATCGCCGGACGTCCAGGAGGCACTGGGCGAGCGCAGCTTCATTGCGGCATTGCTGCGCTTCGAGGCGGCACTTGCGCGCGCCCAGGCGACCGCGGGCCTCATCGCCGAGGGGGTGGCCCAATCCATCATCGGGACCTGCAAGGTGGATCTGTTCGATGTGGGCCAGATCCTGCGTGACGGCGGCCGCGGCGGCAACGTGGCCGCGCCTCTGGTGACCAGCCTGCGCGAAACGGTGGCGCTCTTCAATCCGGAGGCGGCTGCGTCTGTTCATCGGGGTTGCAGTTACCGCGATGCGATGGAGACGGCCAAGGCCTTGGTAACGCGTACGGTGATCGGTCGCGTCGAGTCCGATCTTGTGTCCGCAACGCAGGCTTTGCTGACGCTTGCCGAGCGCCACGCGACGACGCCGCAGCTCCAGCGCACACTGCTGCACGCCGGCCCTCCGTCAAGTTTCGGTCTGCGCTGCGCTGCATGGGCCACGCCCCTGGTACACAGCCTGCAGCGGCTGCGTCGCACTGCCAGCCGGGCGCTGTGTGTGCAGCTCGGGTCCGCTTTCGACGCCGAGACCGCCGCTTCCGGAGTCTCAGACACACTGGTACACCTGGTGGCCGAGGAGCTGTCGCTGGGCGTGAATGCCGCGCCCGGCTGGTCATG
>JAYRLJ010000021.1:0-6340 GCA_041905305.1 Hylemonella sp.
CAGGCCACGCAGGCCGAACGCAGCGGCAGCGCCCAGCAGCAGGCGCTGGTGCTCAACGGCCGGCGCACCGCCATCGTGTTGCGCAACACCGTGGGCCTGCGCGTGCTGCAGTCCTTCCAGCACCAGGGCCGCTGGGTCACGACGCCCGGCACGCTGTGGCTGCAGGCGGGCACGGGCTTCGATGCAACGCCGCGCTGGGACGGCGGCGACACGGTGGCGCTGGAGCTCGCTACCTTGCAGGGGCGCAACGCACTGGCGGGTGAATCTGCCAGTACCCGCACCGCGGTCATGCTGCCACTGGGCGCATGGATGACCGTGGCCGAGAGCGACGAGGCGCAGGACAGCCAGCAGGGCGGGCTCGGCAACGGCGGCCGCAGCGCCAGCCAGTCGCGGCTGCAGGTGCAGGTGCGCGTCAGCCTGCGCTGAGCCGATGCCCGGCCAACGCGACTTTACGTCGTCTCGGCCGCGTTCCAGTCCTGCTTGCCGGCTTCGGTGGTCGCCACCGAGTACATGACCTGCGCGTTGCGGGTCTTCTGGAACGCTTCCAGGCTCTCGCCGCGCATGGCGGCGTAGATGTGCAGGTTGGACACGCCCAGCACGGCACCGAATTTCTCCAGCCCGAAGAAGATGCAGCCGTAGTGGATCAGGCCGCGCCAGTCGCGTCGGCGCAGCAACACCTTCTCTTCCTCGGTCAGAGCGGCCTTGGCATAGGCGGCCTCGGGGTCGAGCAGGAATGCCTCCCGATGCGTCGGGTAGACCATGTCGTGCAGAAACTTGTTGAGACGGAAGGTCTTGACACTGCGTTCCAGGGTGAAGGGATAGGCACCCTGCAGACGCTCGGCGCCAGCCAGTTGCTCGGCCATGCGCGCGGTGTGGCGCGCCACCTCGCCCGCCACGGGCGCCGACGCCTCGTTCTCCAGAATCATGGTGGCGATCCCGGTCATCGACGGCAGGTAGTAGGTCTGGTGCGTCTTCTTCACGCAGGCCGACAGCGCGCCCCGCATGACCAGCCACATGATGACCTCGGCGCCCTCGACACCCCCCAGCTCGGCCAGTTCAGCAATCGTCAGTTCGGTCAGGCGCACCGGGTCCTTCTCGATCAGGTCGAGGAACTGCAGGTCCCAAGGCGTGTTGTTGAAGCCGGCGCGCTCGCCGTGCACTTGGTGCGACAGGCCGCCGGTGGCAACGATGGCAACCTTCAGGTCTTCCGGATAACTCTCAATGGCCCGGCGCAGCGCCTGGCCCATCTTGTAGCAACGCTGGGCGGTGGGCACCGGCAGCTGCAGCACACCGACCTGCAGCGGCACGATCTGCACCGGCCAGTCGGGCTCGTGCGGGCACAGCATCGACATGGGCGAGAAGCAGCCGTGGTCGAGCGCCTTGCCCTGGAAGAAGGACAGGTCGAATTCTTCGCACGCCAGCGACTGGCCGATGTGGCGCGCCAGCGCGGCATGCCCCTTGAGCGGCGGCAGCGGGCGCGCGCCGCCCCCTTCGTCGGCCACCGGGTAGCTCTCGCCGACACCGAGCACGAAGGGTGAGTAGTGGTCGAAGAAGAAGGAGGTGATGTGGTCGTTGTAGATGACGAACATCACGTCGGGTTTCTTCTCGTCGAGCCAGTGGCGGATCGGCTCGAAGGCCTGGAAAATCGGGCCCCAGACCGGATCGTCCTTCTGGTTCTTGTCGTGCGCGAAGCCGATGGTGGGCGTGTGCGAGGTGGCGATGGCGCCGATGATGCGTGCCATGGGAGTCTCCTTTTGCGGGTTCAGTCGAGTGCGGCCTTGGCTTTCAGAATCACGGCGGCCTGCTTGCCGGACTCCGCCTGGATGTATTGCGCGAACTGCTCGCGCGTCTGCGGAAACGGCTCGTAGCCGAGTGCCAGGTATTTCTCTTTCACGTCGGCATCCGCCAGCACCCTGGCGAGGTCCTGCGCGAGCTTGTCGCTCACGGCCTTGGGCAGGCCACGAGGCACGGCCAGCGTGGTCCAGCCGCTGACCTCGAAACTGGCTGGGCCACCGGCCTCGACCACCGTCGGCACGTCGGGATAGGCCGGCAGGCGGCGCGGTGCGGCGACCGCCAGGAACTTGAGCTTGCCGGCGCGCTGCAGCGGGCCCGCCGTGGCGCTGGTGCCGAAGGCGAAGTCGATCTCGCCGGTCGCCACCGAGGTGTAGAGCTGGCTGGTCTCCTTGAAGATCACGTGCTCCATCCGCGTGTTGGTCACGGTCTCAAACAAGGCCGAGCCCAGGTGCACCGGGTTGCCCACCGACCACGAGCCGTAGTTGAGCTTGCCGGGGTTGGCCCGGGCCTGAGCCACCAGCTCACCGACGTTGCGGTATTTGCTGTTGACCGCCGTGGTGAGGAAGAAATAGGTCTTGAACAGCGGCAGCAGCGGTTCGAAGTCGTTCTTCGGGTCATAGGGCAGCCTCTTGAACAGGTGCGGGTAGGCCGTGAGGTGGACGTTGTCGAGCTGGATCATGTCGTGGCCGTCGCCGGCGCCGCGCTTGAAGGCATCGATGGCGATGAAGCCATTGCCGCCGGGACGGTTTTCCACCATCACTGGTTTGCCCCACAGGCGCGACAGCTTGTCAGCCACCAGCCGGGCCACACCTTCGGGGCCGCTGCCGACGGGAAAGGGGGTGATGATGCGCACCGGCTTGGTCGGGAAAGTCTGCGCCGGACTGCTGCAGGCCAGCAGGACGCCGATGAGGAAAAGAACGGTACGGGCCAGGGAGAAGTGCTTCACGGATGTCTCTTTTTTCTTGAGGTTGGTCAATTCGGGGGAAGGGGAAAACCGCGGATTGTGGGAACGCATGGCCACCCTGCCCAGATGCCAATTTCGCACCCGCGATAACATCTGGTTATCACGATGCCGCCCCGACCCTTGCCCGCGCCATGAAACTCAATGCCTTGGAAGCCCTGGTGGCCGCCGTGGAAGACGGCAGCCTGCGCAGCGCCGCACGCCGTCTCGGGCTGTCGCAGCCGGCCCTGACCAAGATGATTCGTGAGCTGGAGATCGAGCTCGCGGCGCCGCTGCTGGTGCGCACCTCGCAGGGGGTGCTGCCGACCGCGCAGGGGCAGGTGCTGTTCGAGCACGCACGCAAGGTCTCGCGCGAACTGCTGGCGGCCAGCGACCGCATCAGCCAGCTCGGCGGCCATATGCGGGGCGAACTCAACATCGGCGCCGTGCCGGTGGCGTTGATGCTGCTGATCCCGGAGACGCTGCGTACCTACGGCCGCGCCTTCCCCGACATCCGGCTGCGCGTAAGCGAGGAGCTCTACATCGCGCAGCTGCAACGTCTGCGTTCAGGCCAGGTGGACATCGCCGTCGGCGGCATTCCGGGCGGCCTGTCGAGCGGCGAGTTCGTCACCGAGGAACTGATGCGCACCCGCATGGTGGTCGTGGTGCGCAAGGGCAGCCCGTGGGCCAAGGCCCGGCAACTGACGCAACTGGCGCAAGCGCCCTGGGTCTACACCGGCACCACCGACGATGCCGGCTATGCCAAGCTGCTGTTCGAGCAGCACGGTCTGCCCGCGCCGCGTCTGGGCGCTGTGGTGAATTCCACCCTGGCACTGATCTCGCTCGTCGGCGCCGGCGACTACGTCGGCCTGATGCCGATCCAGATTGCACAGCACCCGCTGACCATGGCCTACCTGAGCATCGTGCCGATCGGTGAGGAGGGCCTGACACTGAAAGTGGGTGCCATCATCCGCAGTGACTCAGTCGTCTCGCCGGCCGTACGCCATTTCATCGCGCATCTGCACCGCGCGGCACACCAGCTGGGCAAGAAGGCCCTACCGGCGCTGTGAGGGCTGCGTCCTCTCAGGGCTGACGCGGCCACAGCACCCACAGCCGCAGCGGTTGCTTCAGGCGCCCGGCCAGTTCGGCGGCACCCGCACCCCAGCCGGCAAAGTAGTCGGCCCGCACCGCGCCCACAATCGCACTGCCGGTGTCCTGCGCCAGCACCAGCCGCTGCAGCTGCACCTGCGGTCCGCTGGAAGCCAGCCAGACCGGCGTGCCGTAGGGAATGCTGCCGGGATCGACGGCAATCGAGCGGCCCGGCGTCAGTGGCACGCCCTGCGCCCCGCGGGGGCCGAAGGCGGCGTCCAGCTCCGGCAGCGCTTCCTCGCGGAAGAACACCACGCGCGGATTACTCCACAGCAGTTCATTGACGCGCTGCGGATTGGCCGCCAGCCAGGCCTTGATGCCCGGCCAGGAGGCGTCGCGCACTTCGCCCTGGTCGAGCAGCCAGCGGCCGACGCTGCGGTAGGGCTGCTCGTTGGAGCCGGCAAAGGCCAGGCGCACGAAGCGCGCCGTACCGTCGGGCTCGTTGATGCGCAGCCGGCCCGAACCCTGGATCTGCAGCACCAGCGCGTCGATGGGGTTGTTCAAGTAGGCAATGGCACGGCCGCGCAGCAGCGCCTGCACCTCGGGCACGGTATCGATCTCCTGCCGGCTGTACCAGGGCTTGCGCTGGCCCAGCGTGGCCGGCGGCTGGTACAGCGGCACGTTGTACTCGGCATTGGGCTGGCGACTGGCTTCCAACACCGGTTCGTAGTAACCGGTCAGCAGGCCGTCATCACCACCCTGCAACGACTCGACGCGGTAGGGCTGCAGCCGCGCCACCATCCAGGCGCGCTGCTCGTCCACGCTGCTGATGCTGAGCAGGCGCACCTCGCTGCACAGCGGCGCGAAGACCGGCCCGGGCCGCTCGCAGCTCTTGAGCCAGGCATTCCAGGCTTCGTGCAACGGGTCCTCGTTCAGGCCGGGCAGTTCGCTCCAGGCCACCGGCGTCCAGCGGCTGCGGGGCTGTTGCAACGCCGGTCCGAGTGCACTGGCGGCAGCCGGCGCTCGCGCGCCGGGGGAACGGCCGCCGGGGGGCGCGCTGGCACAACCCGCCAGTATTCCTACAATCGCCAGCGTCGTTAGCCAGTTCTGGAGTCGGTTCATGGGTCTGATTTTGCTTGAAGCCTTCGGCGCCTTGGTGCTGCTCGTGCTGATCGTCTGGTGGACCATGTTCTCCGGTCGCAAGAAGGGTGAACTGCCGCCCCAGGCCCAGTCCAAGGCGGACGACCAGCCCCCGACCAGCAAGCAAGACTGAATTCAGTCGTCCTGCAGCCCACGCAGCAGGTTGGCCAACTCAACGGCCGATTTCACTTCCATCTTGTCGAACACACGGGCCCGGTGTACCTCCACCGTGCGCACGCTGATGGCCAGCTGGTCGGCAATGCGCTTGTTGGGCAGGCCGTCAACCACCAGCAGCATCACGTCGCGCTCACGCTCGGTCAGGTCGTTCACGCGCTGGCGCAGCTGACCCTTCTGCTGCCGGGTCTGCAGCAGCCCGGCCGAACGCGCCAACGCCTGCTCGATGCGGTCCACCAGTGCATTGTCGGAAAACGGCTTCTCACAGAAGTCGAAGGCACCGCGCTTGACGGCGTCCACCGCCGTCGGCACATCGCCGTGGCCGGTAAGGAAGATCACCGGCAAGGTCTGGTGCAGGCCACGCTCCACCAGACGTTCGAACAGGGCCAGCCCGCTCAGGCCGGGCATGCGCACGTCCAGCAGCAAGCAGGCGGCCTGCGTGGGCACCCAGCCGTCCTCCACCATCTGCCAGAACGCATCCGCGTTCTCGAACGCCTGACTTGGCAGCCGACGCGAACGCAGCAGCCAGGCCAGGGCCTCGCGCACGCTGGCGTCGTCGTCGACGATGAAAACGGAGACATCCATCATGGGTTGCATGGCAGCGATCTTACGCAGGTTCCTCAAACAGGTTCGCCCGCCGGCAGCGTGAAGGTGAAGACCGTGCCGCGCGGCGACTGCGGCGCGTAGGCCAGCGTGCCGCCGTGCTGTTCGATCACGGTGCGGCACAAGGAGAGCCCCAGGCCCATGCCTTCGGCCTTGGTGGTGAAGAAGGGCGTGAACAGCTGCTGCGCGACCTCGGGGGCGATGCCGGGGCCGACATCACTGACCGAGAACACCAGCCAACGCGCATCGTCCGCCAGCCGGTGCACGCCCAGGCCCAGCACGCGCGGGCGGATATCGGGGTGGTCCATGGCCTGCATGGCGTTGCGCGCGAGGTTGAGCAGCACCTGCTCGACCATGGTGCGGTCGCACAGCACCCGGGGCAGCCCCGGCTCGATCTGCAGCTGGACCTGCACGCCCAGCTTGCGCGCCTGCAGGTTGATCAGCGGCAGGGTGGCATCGAACAGGGCCTGAGGCGCCACCGCCTCGCGCGCCTGGTCGCGCCGGCGCACGAAGTCATGCACGCTCTTGATCACCTTGCCCGCGCGCTCGGCCTGCTGGGCGATGCGGTGCATGGCCAGCTCGATGTCCGCCGCACTGTGC
>JAYRLJ010000021.1:6392-18854 GCA_041905305.1 Hylemonella sp.
GAACCGGTGGCATAGCTGGAAATGGCGGCCAGCGGCTGGTTGAGCTCGTGGCTGAGCAGCGAAGCCATCTCGCCCACCATGGCCAGGCGCGCCGTGGCCTGCAGCCGCTCCTGGCTGGCACGTGACAACTCTTCCACGCGGCGCTGCTCTCGAATGTCGAGGAAGGCACTCATCCAGCCGGTCTGCTCGCCCTGGGCGTTGATCAACGGCGCCTCGATGATGAGCACCGGGAAACGCGTGCCGTCCTTGTGCATGAAAACCGACTCAAAACCCTCGCGCGGCGGCGCATTGCCCGCCAGCCGGATGTTCTGGCGCTTGCGGTACTCGTCGGCCAGCTCCGGCGGCCAGTAGGGCGCATTGACGCTCTGCCCCAGCAGCTCCTCGGCGCTGAAACCCACCATCTGGCAGAACGCCGGGTTGACGTAGGTGATGCGGCCCTGCAGGTCGCGTGCGCGCAGACCGGTCACCAGCGAATCCTCCATCGCCTTGCGAAAGGCCAGCGCATCGGCCAGGTCCCGCTCGGCCTTCAGGCGCCGGCGCATGTCGCGGCCCAGCAGCAACAGAATGGACACCAGCGCGATCGACATCGCGGTCACCAGTGCCGTCAGTACATTGGGAAACAGGTCGGGCGCGCCACGCCAGCTGTCCAGCCGCAGCACCAGGGTGTTGCCAGGCAGGTCGAGCAGGGCCTGGGCCGTGAAGACGCGCGACGCCCGCCGTGCCGAACCACGGATGGCCAGCCGGGTGCCGTCGCCCTCGGTGAACGAAACCTCCTGGCTGCGCGTGAGTTGACGCGCCACCAACTGTTCCAGGATGTCCTCCAACGAGTAAGTGGCAATCAGGTAGCCCATCGTGACACCGGTGGTGACCAGCGGCAGACAGACCTCCATCACCTCCAGCCCCAGGCCGTCGGTCAGCGGCAGGAAGTAGCTGGTGGAATAGGCGGGCGCACTCAGGCGCTGTGCCGCGCCGCAAGTCTGGCGGACCTCGCTCTGCACACTGTCACGCCCCAGGCGGTCGAACACCGGCGGGCGAAACGGCGTGTCGACCTGGGCGCGGATCCTCAGCTGGCTGTCGCGCCATTCGATCCGCACCAGTTCCCGGTGCTCGCGCAGCAGCCTAGCGGCATCGGCACCCCAGGCCACGGGCGTGGGGTCGTTGAATTGCAGGGCCTGCAGACTCTGCACGTTGTGTGTCAGCGCCGCGCGGATGTCGCCCACGGCATCGGCCACGTCACGCTCCAGCCGGCTCTGGACTTGGCTGGCCTCGTAGCGGCCGGCCAGCCAGACCAGGATGACCAGCAGGCCCACCACCAGCGCAGTCAGCGCGGACCACAGGACGCGACGGCGCCAGGCGTGGGGCGCTCGTTCAGTCACAGGAGGCCGCGGCGCGTTCACAGGACGCGATGCTCCAGCGCCGGCAGCTGGGCGCGGCATTGCTGCAGCAGTTCGGCCTGCAACTCGGTGCGGACCACCGCCTCGCCTTCGGCCTGCTCAGCCAGCACACGGCCCCAGGGGTCGACCAGCATGGAGTGGCCCCAGGTGCGGCGGCCGTTTTCATGCAGGCCACCTTGCGCTGCGGCCAGCACGTAGGCCAGGTTCTCCACCGCGCGCGTGCGCAGCAACATCTCCCAGTGGGCCTGGCCGGTGGTGTGGGTGAAGGCGGCGGGCACCAGCAGCAGATCGGCCCCGACCTGCGCGTAGCTGCGGTAGAGCTCGGGAAAGCGCAGGTCGTAGCACACGCTCAGCCCCAGTCGCCAGCGATGGCCGTCGCGCGACGGCAGCTCGAACGTCACCGGCTGGCTGCCGCTGAGCAGCACGCGCGATTCGTCGTAGCGCTCGCGCCCGTTGTCGAAGCGGAACAGGTGAATCTTGTCGTAACGCGCTACGCAATCGCCCTGCGGCGTATAGACCAGCGTGCTGTTGTACACCCGAGGGCTCGGACCGGATGCATCGGCCGACAGCGGCAGGGTACCGCCGACCACCCACAGACCGAGTTCGCGCGCCGTGCGGGCCAGGAACTCCTGGATCGGGCCCGCCCCCGGCGTTTCCTGGATGGCCAGCTTGTCACCGTCCTGCCGCCCCAGCAGGCAGAAGTACTCGGGCAGCACCACCAGCTCCACCTCGTCCTGCGCGGCCTGCTGCATCAGGGCACGGGCGCGCACCAGGTTGGCCTGCCAGTCCGTACCCGACACCATCTGCAATGCCGCGACCTTCATCGCACCACCTCACCCTTGCCGTCGTTCTTGCTCTCACCCTTGCCGGCTGTTGGCGCATCGGTGCGGGTGATCTTGGGATCGGTCCAGCTGCCAGTGATCTGGAACTCCTCGGTGGTCGAGTCGATCAGCGGTCGACGCAGCACCAGTTGGGCCAGGAAGGAGCCCAGGCCTACCGCCGGGTTGATCCAGCCGGCGATGAGCGAGGCGGTCCCAGCATTGATCTCGGGCACCACCACCACCTTGATGTCCTGCGTCTCGCGCGCGATGTCGGCCCGGCCGTCCATCAGCACGGCCGCATTCACGCCCTTCATCTGCAGGTTGTTGGTGCTGGCAATGCCTTGCTCAATGCGGATGTCACCACGCACAAAGTCGAACGAGAAGCCCTCACTGAAAACATCGCGGAAGTCCAGCGTCAGGCGCCGCGGCAGCGACTGCAGGCTCAGCACGCCCAGCAGCTTGGCAAGGCCCGGATCGGCCTTGAGGAACTGGCCGTTCTCCACATTGACATTGAACGCGCCGCCCAGCGTCGGGTAGTCCAACGCCAGCGGCGAGCCCATCCAGGCGAGCTGCCCCTCCATGCGGCCTTTGCCGCGGCGGATCACGCCCGGCATGCCCAGCCGGGTCAGCACACCGCCGGCATCGGCAATGTCAAACTTGAAGTTCATCACGGTACGCCGGCGCTGCACCGGCGCACGGCCGCCGGGTCGGCTGGGCGCTGCCGAGTCATTGAGCAACGCCCAGTTGCCAGTGGCCGTGAAACTGGCTTCGGGCAACAGGACGTTGAAGCGGTTGAGACGCCACTCGCGCGCGCCGCCGTCGCGCACGGCACCGCCGCCGCGGTTGACGGCCTCGATCTCCACCCGGCCCAGCTTCTTGCCGCGCAGATCCAGGTCATCGACCACGATGTCGAGGGCCGGAATCGTGACCGGCTGCTCCTCCAGCAGCGTCTCGACATCGCGCACCGAGGAAGGCGCCAGCACCAGCCGCGCCAGCCGCGCATAGACGCGCCCAGGGTTGCTCCCGACCGACTGGCGGTATTCGAGGTAGCCGCTGAGTTCCTGCGCGTCCACGTTGGCGCGCCAGGTGCCGCCCTCGCGCGTGCCGCCCAGCACCACTTGGTTGAGCTTGCGCCCGGTGGCCACCAGTTCACGCGTGCGCACCGCCAAGCGGGTGGGCAGGTAATCGCTCGTCAGGCTGATGCTGCCACTGCGGTTGTCCGGCGGCGCTGCCGTGGGGGGCGACAGCAGGGCCTGCCAAGCATCAACGTCCAGACTCTGCAGGCTGACACTGGCCACCACACCGTCGGCGGGCAGCGGCACCTGCTCATCCGGCGTCAGGCCAACCCCGAGCGTGCCGCGCAGCACCCGTGCCTCGCGGCTGGAGAGGTCGCGCACATAGGTGGCGCTGGCAATGCGGCCGAGTTCAAAACTCAGCTGGTCGTGCAACGGGGCCCCCTTGCCTTGCAGGCTTTCGCGAGTCAGGGCGGTCTCCAGCCGCAGCGGCAAAGACGTCCCAGCGCTTTTGGTCAGCGGGGCCGGCAGATTCAGCGCCAGCCCCTGCAGGGAGCTGCTGAACTGCAGCTCGGGCGTGCCGCGACGCAGGCCGAGCGTCAGGGTGTAAGGCGTACTGCCGCTGGCCTGCTGGGCCAGGCGCGCGATCAGTCCCAGTTCGCTGGCCTGGCGCAGGCCCTCGGCGGTCATGGTGCCCTGCACGCGCAAGACCGGCGGCGACGTGCTGCGCGTGCCAGGGACCGCAATGCTGCCCCCTTCGGCACGCAGGTCGCCGCCGAGGGCGCGGGCCTGCCCGCCACTGATGGCAAAGCCGTTCTCGCTGAAATGCACCATGCCGCGTACCCGGCTCAGGCGGGGAACCTCGGGCGCAATCTGTAGCTCGTTGCCAGGCAGCGTCACCTTGCCCTGCACCGTGGCCTTGTCGAGCGTCAGCAGCGGCAGGCGGAGCTTGAGTTGCACGTCGGCGTTGCCACTGGCCGTCGCCAGCCGCAGTGCCTGGCCGCTCATCTCACTCAGCGGCGAACCATTGACCACGGTGCTGAGCAGTTCGCCCAGTGGCCCCTTGGCCTCAGCCGAGACATCGACGGTCGCGCCGTGCATCACATTCGGGATCACGCCTTCGGTCTTGCTGATACGCACCCCGGGTGCCCCGGCCAGACGGGCGTTCACGTTCTTGAGTTGCAGGCTGACGCGGTCCATCACGAAATCACCGCTGAGCTGGGTCAGCGCCGGCCAGGGCGCGGCGCCGGCCGGCTGCAGGCTGCGCGGCACGTAGACGAAGCTCGCATCCTGCACATCAGCCGTGATGCGGAACTCCCCCTGCTTGGCGGAGGCAAACGGGAAATCGTTCAAGTCACCCTTGACCCGGAAGCGCACGCCCGAGGCCCGCCCTTGCGGGATGGCGTCGCGCAGATAGTCGCGCACGTCGCGCTCGACCTCCAAAGGCAGGTAGCGG
This sequence comes from Hylemonella sp., assembly GCA_041905305.1. Lineage (GTDB taxonomy): Bacteria > Pseudomonadota > Gammaproteobacteria > Burkholderiales > Burkholderiaceae_C > Hylemonella. Next base: position 11,077 of record JAYRLJ010000021.1, read on the forward strand.
TGGATCTTGGCCACATTCGCCCGGCTGAGGCTGCCTTGCAGATCGAGCACGCCGGGCAGACGCGTGCGGCCCTCGCCGGTGTGCCACTTGAGTTGGGCCTCACCCTGTGCATCGGCGTTGCTGAACTTGAGGTTGGGCAGCTGCACGCTCAGGCGCTCACCCTCGACCTGCCACACCACGTCCGTCGAGAGCAGGGGGAAATCCAGCACTGGCAACTCGAACAGCCCAGGCAACTCCAGCCGACCGTCCTTGAGCACCAGGTTGGCCCGTCCACCCGACTGATTGAGGTCGAAATCGATGCTGGCCCCTTGCACGCCGGGTGATCCGGGCACTGCCGCCCCACCCTGGTCCGGCGCCGGGAGCGCGGCGATGGCGAGTTGCGTGACCCGCCCCTTGGCATCGAAGCGGCTGGGCGCCTCCAGTTCGCCCTGCCAGCTGGCCTGGATGCGCTCCACCAGACCGGCCGGGGCGTACCGGGTGAGCGCCTTGTGCAGCCGCTCATCCAGTGGCACCCGATCGGCGATGCGCGCCAGTGCCGCAAGATCGAGCCGGTCTGCCTGCAGCTCGCCACGCGCCGGTGTACGGCCCTCGGCACCGACATGCACCAGGCGAACATTGCCGCCCGGCCAGCGCAGGCCGTCCTCCATCTCGAACTGCAGATCCTGGGTCGAGAACTCGAAGCCGCCTTGCAGCAACCGTCCACCCAGCCGGCCGGTGAGTACCGGCAGCGACAGCGCGCCCAGGCGCGGCGTCAGGGTGGCCTGCACGTGCGACAGCGCCACATCGGCTGTCGCGCCGACGATCTGGCCACGCTGGACATCGACCCAGGCCCGCAGCGCGCCCTGCCCCTCAGCCACATCGGCCCCCAGATGGACATGGCGACGCAGTTGCGAGACATCGATGTGGGTGAAAGCGGCGTAGAGCTGGCCACTCCATTCGTGCCACTGGCCAGCCTGTGTCGACAACAGCGGTTGTCGGAAATCACCCATCAGCGTGAAGCGCCGGCCCCAGTCGGCCGGTGGCGTGGCGTCGACGCGCAAGGCATGGCGGCGCGCCGAATTGCGGATCACCAGGTCGACCTGCGACAGCGTCAGCGCGGGCAGGGCACGCTGCTCATCGGTCCACTGCAGCGTTCCGTCGCGGACGACGAACTCGGCCTGGGAAAAGAACCAGTCGAGCGCTTTGCCATCCGACGCCGGGCTCTGCAGGAGGTCCAGGCCGGCCACCAGGATGCGGCCGTCGGCCGTGCGTCGGACGTCAAGTTCGGGGTGCTCGATATACAGCTGCTCGAAACCGAAATTCCAGAGCGAGCGCGGCGACAGAGCCACCAGAATCCGCGGCAGCCGCAGGGCGTCCCGTCCTTGCGGATCGACCAGACGCACCTCGCTGAGTTCGAAGGAGGGCACCAGTCCGTCGGACCGCGCCTCAATGGCCCCGATGCGGACCGTCACGCCGAGCAACTGGCTGGCCCGGCTTTCCAGCTGTGGGCGCAGTTCGCCGATTCGCGGCACAATGAAAAGGTGCAGCGCCGCCCAGGCGCTGATCATGACCAGCCAGGCCGCCAGCAGCAGTCCAAGCGAAACGCGCGCAGCGATCGCCAGGATTTTCAGCAGGGACGAAGGGCGGCGCGGCAGGTCATCCATTTTGTACATCGCAAACGTGACAGGAATTATGACCCGCAACGGTGTGAGCGGCCCGACGCAGGATCAGGCCACGGCGCCCTCCAGCCGCCCGGCCTTGTCCGACCAGTCCCGCTTCGCGCAGCGGGTTCGCCGACGCTATGCAGCGCAGCTGCAGTTGCTGCCGCCGGGTCGCCCCGACCAGGACGCCATGCGTCTGGTGTACGACGGCCTGCGGCAGGCCGGTGCCGATATCGCGACGGCTTTGCGCTCGCTGCGCCAGCTGGTACTGGAACGGCTGGTCACGCTCGACTGCGACCAGCAGGCTGAGCTGAACGACGTCACCCGCGTCATGACCGACCTGGCCGAGTTCGCGCTCGACGTGGCGTGCAGCCACACCCTGCAGGCGCTGGATAAGACGCACGGCATGCCGACCACGCCGCAGGGTGCGCGTGCGCTGATGTGGATCATCGGCATGGGCAAGCTTGGCGCGCGCGAACTGAATGTATCCAGTGACATCGACCTGATCTATGTCTACGACCAGGATGGCGAGACCGCCGGCAGCGCCGAGGGCCGCGGCCGCATCTCCAACCACGAGTACTTCGCCAAGGCGGTCCGTGCCATCTATGGCCTGATCGGTGACACCACCGAACACGGCTTTGTGTTCCGCGTCGATCTGGCGCTGCGCCCGAACGGCAACTCCGGTCCGCCAGCCGTCTCGCTTGGTGCCCTGGAAGAGTACTTCCACGTGCAGGGCCGGGAATGGGAACGTTTTGCCTGGCTCAAGAGCCGGGTGGTGGCACCACGGCAGCACAGGCACGATGGCTCGATCATGGCCCTGCGCGGCATGGTGATTCCCTTCGTGTTCCGGCGCTACCTTGACTACAACGTGTTCGACGCGCTGCGCGTGCTGCACCGGCAGATCCGCGAGCACTCAGCGAGGCGCAGTGCAGGACGCCCGGAGCGCAACAACGACGTCAAGCTTTCACGCGGCGGCATCCGGGAGATCGAGTTCACCGTGCAGCTGCTGCAGGTGGTGCGCGGCGGGCAGTTCCCCGAGCTGCGCACCCGCCCGACGATCGATGCCCTGCAGCGCCTGGTGCGCGCCGGCCTGATGCCGCAGGACACCGCGCAGGCGCTGGCCGAGGCCTATGTGTTCCTGCGCCGGGTCGAGCACCGCATCCAGTACCTCGACGACCAGCAGACCCACGTGCTGCCGACCAGCGATGACGACCTGCTCTGGATTGCCCGCACCATGGGCTACGACAACCTGTGCCCGTTCCTGACTCAGCTCGATGCGCACCGTGAAGTGGTGGCACAGGAGTTCGACACCCTGCTCGGCGGCCAGAAGGAGTGCAAAGGTTGCAACAACGGCCGCAACGGCCAGGCAGGCGGTGGGGCCGCAACGGACTTCGACGAGCTGATGGAGCAGTTGCCGCCGCGCTTTCGCGAGCGCGTGGCAGCCTGGCGGGGCCACCCGCGCGTGCTGGCACTGCGCGAAGAGTCACGCGCCCGGCTGGTGCGACTGATCGCGCGCACCAACGAATGGCTGCGCGAGGGCCGCGCGAGCGAGGAAGCGGCCGTGCGGTTGGTGGACTGGATGGAGCCGCTGCTGCGGCGCGAAAGCTACCTGGCCATGCTGCTGGAGCGACCTGCGGTGCATGAACGGCTGGTGCGCCTCCTGGGCGCGGCCCGCTGGCCGGCGCGCTACCTGCTGTTGCACCCGGGTGTGATTGACGAACTGGCCAGCCGCACCATCCTGAGCGACCGCTTCGAACCGGCCGCCTTCGAGGAAGAACTGGAGATGCGGCGGCAGGCGCTACAGGCGGCTGGCGACGACGACGAAGAGGCGCTGCTCAACCTGCTGCGGCGCGCCCACCACGCCGAGGTGTTTCGTACGCTGGCGCGCGATGTCGAGGGCGTACTGACGGTAGAGCAGGTGGCCGACGACCTCAGCGCCCTGGCCGATGCCGTGCTGCGCGTCACCACGCGCTGGTGCTGGGACCGCCTGAAGAAGCGGCACCGCGAGCAGCACCAGTTCGCCATCATTGGCTACGGCAAGCTCGGCGGGAAGGAGCTCGGCTACGGCAGCGACCTGGATATCGTGTTCGTCTACGAAGACGAGAGCGATGACGCACCTGAGGTCTATGCCAATCTGGTGCGCAAGCTGATCAACTGGCTGACCGTCAAGACCGGCGAGGGCGACCTGTACGAGATCGACACCGCCCTGCGTCCCAACGGCAACTCCGGCTTGCTGATCACCACCTTCGAGGCATACGCCAACTACCAGCAGCAGCGCGGCAGCAATACGGCGTGGACCTGGGAGCACCAGGCCATGACGCGGGCGCGCTTCGTGCTGGGCAGCGACGCGCTGCGCCAGCGCTTCGACGCCGTACGACAGGCCGTGATCTGTGCGCCACGCGATCCCGAAGCGCTGCGGCAGGAGATCATGGCCATGCGTGACAAGGTACGCCAAGCGCATCCGGTGCACGGCGAGTTCTTCGACGTCAAGCACAGCGCGGGCGGCATGGTCGATGCAGAGTTCGCGGTGCAGTACCTGGTGCTGTCGCAGGCGGCGCACCATCCGGAGCTGGCGGCCAACGTCGGCAACATCGCGCTGCTGCAAGCGGCCGAGGCGGCGGGCCTGCTGCCGTCCGGGGTGGGCGGGGCGGCGGCCAACGCCTACCGCGAGTTACGCCGTGTGCAGCACCGGGCCCGTTTGAACGAAGAGCCGACCCACGTCGAACCGCAGGAGATGGCAGCCGAGCGCGACGCCGTGCTGGCGCTGTGGTCCGCGGTATTCGGCGCAAGCTGAGCGCCACGCGCGCCTGTCAGGCCGTGCCGCGGATCTTGCGCACCAGCGCGGTGGTGGAGTAGCCTTCCACGAAGGGCAGGGCCAGCGCGCGGCCGCCCCAGGACTCGACCAGGGCGGTCTCCGACAGCTTGCGCATGTCGTAGTCGCCACCCTTGACCAGGATGTCGGGCCGAATCTGCGCAATCAGTTGCTGCGGCGTGTCCTCGTCGAACCAGGTCACCAGATCGACCGCACCCAGCGCTGCCATCAGGGTGGCGCGATCCAGTTCGTTGTTCAGCGGCCGGTCCGGCCCCTTGCCCAGCCGTCGCGCCGACGCGTCGGTGTTCAGCGCCACGACCAGGCTGGCGCCCAGCGCCCGGGCCTGGGCCAGGTAGATGGCATGGCCGCGGTGCATGACATCGAACACGCCGTTGGTGAACACCAGCGGCCGCGGCAAGGCGGCCAGTCGTGCCGGCAGATCCTCACGCCGGCACAGCTTGTGGAGAAACGCGGGAAGGTCTACGGTCGGGGCGGTCATGGCCGGCATCCTAGCAGGCTCGACATGTGGCAAGTTCGGCGGTCGACACCTTCGGCAATCCCGGGAAACAGCGGTCTTTTGCCCCGTAATCCCCTTGCACGAAGGCATGTCGGCGGGGGCATAATTCCTGTCGTATGCGCCTGATCACTGTCAGCTTCGATTCCATCCGCTTTGGCGAGCCCCTGCCCTATCCGTTGCGGGACGCCAATGGCACCTTGCTGGCCAACAAGGGCTTTGTGGTTGAAAGCAAAGCCGACCTGGAGAAACTGGCCGGCAAGGGGTTCGAGATCTATGTCGACATCATCGATGCCGACAACCACCGCTCCTACATCAACCGCCTGCACCACATGGTGTCGGAAAACAAGGATCTGGGCACGATCGCCAACACCAAGCTTGCGCAGGGCATCGACCCCACCCGTATCGAGGTGGTGGATGAAGGTCCCCCGGACTGGTTGGACTTGCAGGCACAGGCCAACTCGCTGTTGCGCGATACGGCCACGCCGCACTTCCTGCCCCGCCTGCACCGCTTGCACAACCTGCTGCGTGGCTATGCGCAGCGAAATCCGAACGGCGCCCTGTTCGCCCTGTTCCACCTCTCGGCCAGTGAAATCCGTATGTACAGCGCCACCCATGCGATGCTGGTGAGCGTGATGTGCGGGCTGGCGGCACGCGAGGTACTCAACTGGTCGGAAGAGACTGAATTGAGCCTGTGCCTGGCAGCCCTGACCATGAACGTGGGCATGACCGATCTGCAGGACCGCCTGGCGATGCAGATTGCGCCGCCGACGCCCGACCAGCGCAAGCAGATCGACCAGCATGCCCTGCGCTCGGTCCAGCTCTTGGAGCAGACCGGCGTGCGCGACGCGGTGTGGCTGGAAGCCGTGCGCGACCACCACGTGGCGGCGCCGGGCCGGCTCGCCGGCATGACTGCCGGCCAGCGGCTGGCGCGCCTGATCCAGCGGGCGGACATGTTTGCTGCGCGCCTGGCGCCACGCGCCTCACGCGTGCCGACGTCCCCGGCGGCCGCCATGCAGGCCTGCTACTTCGATGAAAACCGGCAGGTGGACGAGGCGGGGGCGGCGCTGATCAAGGCGGTGGGCATCTACTCCCCGGGCTCGTTTGTGCGCCTGAGTACCAATGAGGTGGCCATCGTGATCCAGCGTGGCGTCAACACCACCACGCCCAAGGTGGCGGTGCTCATCAACCGGGAAGGCATCCCGACGTCGGAGCCCATCATCCGCGACACCAGCCAGCGCGACTACCGTATCGTGGCCAGCGTGCCGCACCGTGAGGTGAAGGTCCAGATTCACCTGCCTCGGCTGTTGCCGCTGACGGTGACCGGCGACCGCCTCTGGTAAGCCCCCGGCATCAGCCGGGCGAGGTATCGGCAAAGCTGGTACGTTGCATCAGCTTGTCCAGCAGGCGCACCAGGTTCGGATGGTCGTTACGCCAGCCGATCTGCGGGAAGCGGAAATCCAGGTAGCCCAGGGCGCAGCCCACGGCGATATCGGCCAGACTCTGGTGGATGCCGGTGCAGAACGGCTTGTCGCCCAGCCCCTTGCTCATGGCCACCAGGCTGGCGGCGATCTTGCCGAGCTGGCGATCGATCCAGGCCTGGCTGCGCTGGGCCTCGGTCCGCTTGTCCCAGACCGCCTCCATGCGCGCCAGCAAGGCGGCGTCCATGACACCGTCAGCCAGCGCTTCCCAGGTCTTTACTTCCGCGCGCTCCCGGCCGACGGCCGGAATCAACTTGCCAACCGGCGACAGCGTGTCGAGGTATTCCACGATGACGCGCGAATCGAACAGCGCTTCCCCACCTTCCATGATCAGGCAGGGCACCTTGCCCAGCGGATTGGCGTCCGAGATGCGGGTCTGGTCCGACCAGACGTCTTCGAGCACGAAGTCGTAGTCAAGCTTTTTCTCCGCCATCACGATGCGCACCTTGCGCACGTAAGGACTGGTGTTGGATCCGATCAGCTTCATGGGTCTTTCACTTTCGCCAAGGGGTCAGATTCTAGCGACTGAGGCCTGGCGGCAGGGGCGGCGGGCCCATTCCGGGGCCGGCCAACTACAATTCAAGGATGAGCTTCTCTTCCATTTCCGCCCTTTCGCCGCTGGACGGCCGCTACGCCAGCAAACTCAGCCCTTTGCGCCCGATCATGAGCGAGCAAGGCTATATGCACCGCCGCGTCCAGGTCGAGGTGGCGTGGTTCATCGCCTTGAGCGATGCTGGCTTTGCAGAGTTCAAGCCGCTTTCACCCGGAGCCCGCACTTACTTGCTTGGTCTGGTCAAGAACTTCTCGGAGGCCGATGGCAATGCCATCAAGGAAATCGAGAAAACCACCAACCACGACGTCAAAGCGGTCGAATACTGGATCAAGTCCAAGTTCGAGGCCCGTCCGGAACTGGAAAAGGCCAGCGAGTTCGTGCACTTCGCCTGCACCAGCGAGGACATCAACAACACCAGCCACGCCCTGCAACTGCGCGCCGGACGCGACGTGGTGCTGCTGCCGGCGCTGGACAAGCTGCTGCTGAAGCTGCGCGAGATGGCGCGCCTGTATGCCGACGTGCCCATGCTCAGCCGCACCCACGGCCAGACCGCCAGCCCGACTACCGTCGGCAAGGAAATCGCCAACGTGGTGGTGCGCCTGCAGGCCGCCTGCGACCGCATCGCCGCGGTCAAGATCCTGGGCAAGATGAACGGCGCCGTGGGCAACTACAACGCCCACCTCTCGGCCTGGCCCGACTTCGACTGGGAAGCCTTCGCCAAGAAAGTGGTGGAAACGCCCGAGCCGCTGGGCCTGGGCCTGACTTTCCAGCCCTACAG
>JAYRLJ010000362.1:0-3171 GCA_041905305.1 Hylemonella sp.
CGCGGCCAGCAAGCAGGCCGCCACGGGCAGCGCGGCAAAGATGGCGGTGTACTTGGCCAGCCCGGCCAGGCCGAGCAGCGCGCCCAGGCCCAGCCAGTTGCCCAGGCGCTGCGCCTGCGCAACATCCAGCAGGCGCAAGGTCTGCAGCATGAGCGCGGCCGTGAAGAACATCAGCAGTGTGTCGGGCAGCAGGCCGATGCCCAGCACGTGCAGCAGCGGCGCCAGGCTGTAGGCCAGCACGGCCCACAGGCCGGCGGCCTGGGCCGAACCGGCCGCCGGCTGCACCAGCGCATGCAGGCGCAACGCCAACGCGTGGACCAGCAGCGCCGTGCCCAGCCACAGCAGTTCGGGGATGAGGCGCAGCACGCCATCGGGCGCGCCGAGCGCCACCAAGGGCCACTGCACCCAGCCCACCAGCGGCGGGTGGTCGTAATAGCTCAGCGCCGGGTGCGCGGCGTACAGCGCGTAGTGCGCCTCGTCACCCGACAGACCGAGCACCCAGCCGATGCCGAAGTGCAGCAGGCTGGCGCCCAACAGGATGGACAGCAGCAAGGAGGAGCGGGAGGGGCGAGGGACAGACACAGGCGGGATGCGGAACGAGGAGCGCCAAGTCTAAACGAGGGCCTGTCGGCCGGGTCTACACTGCGGCCCATGTCCACACATGTCACGAGCCCGCTCGACCCCGCGCGCTGCCCGCTGTGCGGCCAGCCCAATCAGTGCGCCATGGAAGTGCAGCGCGCCACCGGCGTGCCGCAGCCGCCGTGCTGGTGTACGCGCGTGGTCTTCAGCGCAGAGGTGCTGGCGCGCGTGCCGGCCGAAGCGCAGCGACGCGCCTGCATCTGCCAGTACTGCGCGACGACCGGAGAAAACAAGGGCTAACTAACGTGCGCCGTCGATGAGCCAGCGCATCAAGACCTCGCACTCGTGCTGGCTGATGCGCTCGTGCGACGCGATGTGGCCGAACAGGCTGCCGGCGCGCAGCTTCTCGGCCAACTGGCGCGGCGCCTCGGGCTGCCCCCGGTAGCGCTCAAAGCGCGCGGCCAGCTCGGCCATGCCGGGCGCGCCGCGGCGTGGTGGTTCGCCATGGCAGCCCAGGCAGCCCTTCTCCAGCGCCAGTTGCGCGTTGGCCCAGGCCGGCAGGCCCGGCCCGGCAGCGGCGAGACAAAGCACCAGGCCACGCAGAAGCTTCACCATGATGCCGCTCATCTTGCCACGCCCGGGCGACATGGGACAAGCCGGCCTGCTAGCATCAGGCCTCGCCGCACCGAAACCACCGTCCCATGATCCGCTCGAACGAAGAACAACGCCAAGCCCTGCGTTCCACCTGGGTCAGTGTCTGGATCAACATCTTCCTGGCCAGCGCGCAGGTGGTCATCGGCATCTTCGCGCGCTCCCAGGCGCTGATCGCCGACGGCATCCACTCCCTGTCCGACCTGGTGGCCGATGGTGTGGTGCTGTTTGCCGCCCGCCACTCGCATGCCGCGGCCGATGCCGAACACCCCTATGGCCATGCGCGCTTTGAGACCGCGGCCTCGCTTGCCATCGGCCTGATCCTGGTGGCCACCGGCATTGGCATGGTGTGGAGCGCCGGTGTCAAGCTGCATGCGGGCACGGCCATGGAGGCCGTACACCCCATCGCCCTGGCCACCGCGGCACTGACCTTGCTGGCCAAGGAAGGGCTGTTCCGCTACATGCGCCGCGTGGGCGAGCAGCTCAAGTCGGCCCTGCTGATCGCCAACGCCTGGCATGCACGCGCCGATGCCGCCTCCTCGCTGGTGGTAGCGGTCGGCATTGCCGCCAACCTGCTCGGCTACCACAGCATGGACGCGGTGGCGGCCATCATCGTCGGGTTCATGATCGCCAAGGCCGGCTGGGAATTCTCGGTCGAGGCCTTCCACGGACTGACCGACCACGCGCTCGACCCGGAGGAGATCGAGCGCATCCGCCGCTCCATCCAGTCGGTCGACGGGGTACGCGACCTGCATGCCCTGCGCACCCGGCGCATGGGTGACTGGGCGGTGATCGACGTGCACATCGAGGTGGACACCCACCTCTCAGTCTCCGAAGGCCACTACATCGCGGAGAAGATCAACGCCCTGGTCAAGGCCGAGCACCGGGTGGCCGAGTGCACGGTGCATATCGACCCCGGCAACGTGCGCCATCTGAACCGGCTGCTGGCGCTGCCGCCGCGCCCGGCAGTGCAGGCCGTGGTGCAGCGTGTGCTGCCGGCCTCGGCCGAGCTGCGACTGCACTACCTCGACAGCGGGCTGGAGGTGGAGGCCGAGCTCGCCACGCACCTGTCCACCGCCGAGCTGCAGCGCCTGCAACAGGCGCTGCAGGCGGCTCTGGACGAGCTGGGCCATGTGACGCAAGTCCGGCTGCACTGCGCTCCGCTCCACGCGCCCGCATGAAACAACCCGCTACCCTGAGCGAACTGCAGGCCCGCTACGGCGAGCGCTACCGCTGGCTGCTGTTGCTGGCGGTGATGATCGGTGCCATGGCGGCCATCATGTCGTCCACCATCATCAACGTGGCGGTGCCCGACATGAGCCGGCACTTCAGCCTGGGCCAGGAGCGCGCCCAGTGGGTCAGCTCCGGCTTCATGGTGGCGATGACGGTCTCCATGCTGACCACGCCCTGGTTGCTGGCGCGCTGGGGCTACCGCCGTACCTATACCGTCACCATGGTGCTGCTGCTGATCGGCGGCGTGGCCGGCGGACTGAGCAATCACTACGCGCTGGTGCTGGCGGCACGGGTGGCCGAGGGTCTGGCCGCCGGCGTGGTGCAGCCCATCCCGGCCATCATCATCCTGCGCGCCTTCGAACCGCATGAGCAGGGCCGTGCCAGCGGCGTCTTCGGCATGGGTGTGGTGCTGGCGCCGGCACTTGGTCCCAGCATCGGCGGTGTGCTGGTGGACTGGTTCGGCTGGCGCTCGATCTTCTTCATGGTGATTCCGTTCTGTCTGCTCTCGCTCTGGCTGGCGCAGCGCTTCGTTCCCACCACGGCACCCGGTGGTACAGCGCCGTCGCGGCAGGGCGCCGCGCTCGACTGGCGCGGCCTGCTGCTAGCCACGGCGGGGACGCTGTGCCTGCTCAACGGCCTGGTGCAATGGCATGCGGGCGCCCTGGGCGTGGCCGCGTTGCTGCTGGCCGGCGCGCTGGCGGGGCTGGC
>JAYRLJ010000363.1:0-3163 GCA_041905305.1 Hylemonella sp.
ACCCGCACCATGGCATGCGGCAACGTCAAGTCGGACAGGCGGATGCGCTCGTGCGCGGCCTGGCGAAAGGCTGGATCCAGCCCGTCGGGCCCGCCGATGACCAGTGCCACATCGTCACCGCCGAGTTGCCAGTCCTTGAGCTTGGCCGCCAGCGCCACGGTGGTCAGCGCGGTGCCACGCTCGTCCAGGGCGACGATGCGCGTCCCCTTCGGGATGGCTTCCTCGATGCGCTTGCGCTCGGCCGCCACCAGCTGCTCATAGGTCTTGGAGCCGCGCGGCTCCGTCTTGATGGCCTTGAGCTCGACCTTCAGTTCGGCGGGAAAGCGCTTGGCGTAGTCATCCCAGGCCGTATAGGCCCAATCCGGCACACGCTGGCCTACGGCCACGATCAGCAGCCTCATACGGCCCTCAGATTCCCGGCGTCAGGCTTTGCGTGCGACGGGCTTCTTCGCGGCGCCCTTGACCACTGGCTTGGCCGTCGATTTGGCCGGTGCCTTCGCAACCGTCTTGGCCGGCGCGGCCGACTTGCGGGCCACCGTCTTCTTGGCAGCCGCCTTGGCCGGTGCCTTGGCAGCCGTCTTCTTGGCCGCCGCCTTCTTTTCCTGCGCCTTGGACGGGAAGGCCTCGGTCACGCCCTGCTTGGCGGCGCTGGAGCGCTTGAGGCTGCCGCTATTGGCCGGCGCAGCCGCCTTCGGCGCTGCCTTCGCGACCGGCTTGTCAGCACCAAACTTCAGGCGGACCGGCTTCTCACCCCACAGGTCTTCCAGATGGTAGTACTGGCGAATATTGGGTTGCATGATGTGCACCACGGCCTGGCCGCAGTCCACGATGATCCACTCGCCGTTGTCCTCGCCTTCCATGCGCGGCTTGGCAAAGCCGGCGTCGCGCACGGCGTCACGCACGCTGGTGGCCAGCGCCTTGGTCTGGCGGTTGGACGTACCGGAGGCAACGATGACGCGCTCGAACAGCGGTGACAGGTGCTCGGTGTTGAACACCTGGATGTCCTGGGCCTTCACGTCCTCCAGACCATCGACGATGGCGCGCTGGAGTTTCTGGATGTCTTTTTTGGCGGCGGTTTCGGTGGTCATCAAGAGGTCGTGTAAAGGTGATGGGCTTCAATATAGCGCGCAACCGGCTCGCAGACCAGCGGGGCGATACCCTGCTGGCCGGCCACCCGGGCGCGGATGCCAGTGGCGCTGATGTCCATGGTGGGCATGTGCAGCTTGCAAAAGCGCGGCGCCATCTCAGGCGGAGGAACAAACTGGACTTCCTGCCCCGTCAGTCCGTCGCGGTCAGCTACACAAATTATAGCAAGCCGCACGATTTCCTGCCAGCTGCGCCAGGTCGGCAGCACGTCCGCCTGGTCCTTGCCCATGACCAGGAAGAACTCGGCCTGGGGTTGCTCGGCCTGCAGTTCACGCAAGGTGTCCAGGGTGTAGGAAGGGCCGTCGCGCCGGATCTCGCGGTCATCGATGAGCAGGCGTGGCAGATCGCCAAAGGTCAGTTGCGCCATCGCCAGCCGGTGCTCGGCCGCCGTCAGTTGGCGGGTCTTGTGCCAGGCATGGCCGGTGGGCAACACATGCAGTTCGTCGAGCTGCAGCTGGGCCAAGGCCACCTCGGCCAGAGCCCGGTGCGCCAGGTGCGGCGGGTCAAAAGCCCCGCCGAAGACGCCGACTTTCTTCGCTGCCACGCTCAGACCCAATCCCGCCGCGGCAGGAACCGGGTGTACAGCGCCGCCTCCGGCGAGTCGGGCTCGGGTTGCTGCTGGTAGGCCCAGCTCACCAGCGGCGGCATGGACAGCAGGATGGACTCGGTACGTCCCCCCGACTGCAGACCGAAGTGCGTGCCACGGTCCCACACCAGGTTGAACTCGACGTAACGGCCGCGCCGGTAGAGCTGGAAGGCACGCTCACGCTCGCCATACGGCAACTGCTGCCGACGCTCCACGATCGGCAGGTAGGCCTGTAGGAACGCGTCGCCAACGGCCCGCATCATGGCAAAACTGCCCTCGAAACCAAGCTCGGAAAAGTCGTCGAAGAACACGCCGCCGATGCCACGTTGCTCGTTGCGGTGCTTGAGAAAGAAGTAGTCGTCGCACCAGGCCTTGAAGCGCGGGTACTTGTCGTTGCCGAAGGGCTTGAGCGCATCGCGGCACACCGTATGGAAGTGCACCGCGTCCTCCTCGAAGCCGTAGTAAGGCGTCAGGTCCATGCCACCGCCGAACCAGCAGACCTCCTGCCCGTCCTTGCCCTTGGCCGCCAGCATGCGCACGTTCATGTGCACCGTGGGGACATAGGGGTTGCGTGGGTGGAACACCAGCGACACACCCATGGCCTCAAAGGGCGCGCCGGCCAACTCCGGCCGATGCTGCGTGGCCGACGGCGGCAGCTTCGGCCCCTGTACATGCGAGAAGCCACAGCCGGCGCGCTCGAATACGGGGCCGTTTTCCAGGATCTTGGTCAAGCCATTGCCCTGCAGCGGCTCACCCGGCGCCTTCTCCCAGGCATCGGCCAGAAAGGCACTGCCGTCGAGAGCGGCGATGGCGTCGGTGATGCGTTGCTGCAGACCCTGCAGGTAGTCGCGCACGGTGCTGACAGCGGAGGTGTTTGGGTTCATGGTTACTTCACGATGGTTTCAGTGCGTGGCACCGAGGCGTCCAGGAGACGGATGGGCGCCGCATTGCCGGGCCGGCAACCGACGGCGCCGTCCAGGGCGTCGGCAATGCGCGCAAAATCGGCGGCCTCGTCACCGCTCAGGCGCAGGAAGGCCTGCACCGTCACTTCGCGCCGAGGATAGTTGACCTTCACCAGACCCAGCGGCACCCCAGCCTGCACGGCCGTGCGATAAAAACCGCTACGCCAACCCGGAATCCGCTTGCGCGTGCCTTCCGGCGCCAAGGCCAGCCAGAAATACTCGCCCTGCGCACGCGCCGCCTGCAGGCGCGCCGCCGTGTCGGCCACCACACCCTGGGACGAGGTGCGCGCCACCGGAATGCCACCCAGCCAGCGCAGCCAGCGACCGAACAACGGAATGCGGAACAGGCTGTCCTTGCCCCAGAAGCGCACCGGAATACCCACCGCCCACTTGACGATCACCAGCACGATGAAATCCCAGTTGCTGGTGTGCGGGTAGACCGCCAGCACCCCCTGCAGGCCGGGCAAGC
>JAYRLJ010000364.1:0-309 GCA_041905305.1 Hylemonella sp.
CTTCCTTGACGCGCTGCTCCAGGTCCTTGTGGGTGGCGGCGATCACGCGCACATTCGCCTTGACGGCGCTGTGGCCGCCCACGCGGTAGAAGTGACCGTCCGACAGCACGCGCAGCAGGCGCGTCTGCAGGTCAAACGGCATGTCGCCGATCTCGTCGAGGAACAGCGTACCGCCCTCGGCCTGCTCGAAGCGACCGCGGCGCATGGTCTGCGCGCCGGTGAAGGCACCGCGCTCGTGGCCGAACAGCTCGCTCTCCAGCAGATCCTTCGGAATGGCAGCGGTGTTGATGGCCACGAACGGGCCGTTGG
>JAYRLJ010000364.1:319-3153 GCA_041905305.1 Hylemonella sp.
AATGCTTGTGCAGGGCGCGTGCCACCAGCTCCTTGCCCGAGCCGGACTCACCGGTGATCAGCACCGTGACGTTGCTCTGCGACAGGCGGCCGATGGCACGGAACACGTCCTGCATCGCCGGCGCCTGGCCCAGCATCTCGGGCGCGCTGTCGATGCTCTCCTGTGCCACCTCCTCGCGCTGGCTTTCTTCCACCGCGCGGTGGATCAGCTCCAGCGCCTTGGGCAGGTCAAAGGGCTTGGGCAGATATTCGAAGGCGCCGCCCTGGAAGGCCGATACCGCGCTGTCGAGGTCGGAAAAGGCCGTCATGATGATGACCGGCAGGCCGGGCAGGCGCGCCTTGACCTTCTCCAGCAGTTCCAGGCCAGAGCCACCGGGCATGCGGATGTCACTCACCAGTACCTGGGGGCCTTCGGCATCGTCGTCGAGTGCCGCCAGCACCTCGCGCGGATTGGTGAAGCTGCGCGTGGGCAACTGTTCGCGCAGCAGCGCCTTCTCCAGCACGAAGCGGATGGACTGGTCATCATCAACGATCCAAATCGGCTTCATGTCGTGGCTCACCTCAGGTCAGGCCGCCGGGTCAGGGCAGCGGTATCAACAGCTTGAAATCAGTTCGGCCCGGCTCGCTGTCGCACTCGATCAGGCCATGGTGCTGCTGCACGAACGTCTGTGCCAGCGTCAACCCCAGGCCGGAGCCGCCTTCGCGCCCCGACACCAGGGGGTAGAAGATGCGGTCCTTGATCGAGTCCGGCACGCCGGGCCCGTTGTCGATGACATGCAATTCCAGTGCCAGCTTGTAGCGCTGCTTGCCGAAAGTGACCTGGCGAGCGATCCGGGTCCGGAAGGTGAGTTGCGCGTCGCCCGCAGCCATGCGCTCGCCCAGCACTTGGCAGGCGTTGTGCGCGATATTGAGCACCGCCTGGATCAGCTGCTCACGGTCGCCACGGAACTCAGGGATTGAGGTGTCATAGTCGCGCACCACGCGCAGTCCCTTGGGAAACTCGGCCAGGATGAGCGAGCGCACGCGCTCGCAGACCTCGTGGATGTTGACGTCGCCCACCACATGCGGGCGGCGGTGCGGTGCCAGCAGCCGGTCCACCAGCGTCTGCAGCCGGTCTGCCTCGTGGATGATGACGCGCGTGTACTCGGTCAGCTGGCTGTCGATCTCCATCTCCAGCAATTGCGCCGCGCCGCGGATGCCGCCCAACGGGTTCTTGATCTCGTGCGCCAGATTGCGGATCAGCTCCTTGTTGGCCTGGGCCTGGTCGAGCAGGCGCTCCTCGCGTTCCTGCCGCGTCTGCTGCTCCAGCGGCAGCAGCTCCACCACCACTTCGTCGGCGTGGTCAGTCTGCGTCACGATCACGTGAACTGGCAACAGGTCGCGGTTGGGACGCTTGAGCCAGGCGTCGTAGCGCAAGGCGGCAAAGTCATTGCTCTGCACGCCGGCCAAGGCGTTGCGCAGCACCTGCGGCTCGGTGAAGGCGGCACCGAAATCGGTACCGACGATCAGGCGGCGCGAGCTGCCCAGAGCGTCTTCGAGCGCAGCATTGGCGAACAGCACGGTGCCGTCACAATGCACCACGGCCACCAGCGTGGCCAGCAGATCAAAGGTCTGAAAACGGGAAGTGGATGAAGCGGGCTTTTTCAAGCCGCCTATTTTGACGCAGTTGGCGCGCCGGCCCGGCCCAATTCACGCCGGATGCCGGCAATATCGCTGTCAGTGCGTTCCAGATCGGCCTTGAGCGCGGCCACGCGGTCGAGGTACTTCTGGTGGTTGCGCGTCTCGGGACCGAGTTTCTCCGGCTCACCGTTGTTGTATTCCTTCAGCAACTCTTCACGCCGGGCTTCGGCCTTCTTGAGTTCGGACTCCAGGATCAGGCGGGCATCGGCGTCCCGGGAGCGCTGCTCGGGCGTGTCGATGCGCGAGCTGGCCTGGGCGGCCGAGGCCACGCGCACCGGCGCCGGCCGGGGACTCTGCACCACCGTCACGTTGCCACCATCGAGCAGTTTGCAACTACCCTTCTGCGACTCGGAAACGGTGTTGGTGTACTCGTTGCCGCAACGGTAGATGCGGCCCTGGGCATGGCCATCTGCTACAAAAACGGTAGCAGCCAACGTCATCAACAAAGCGTATTTCATACTTACTCTCCGCACACCCGGGTGCTGGAACGGCCTGACAGTATCTCTCAACGCCGCTGAAATTTGCATGTCCGTAACACTCTGAAAACAAAAAGGACGGCCGCAGCCGTCCTTTTTGCGCGACACACTGTGGTTACCCACAGTGCCGGGCATCCCGATTACAGCGAGTAGTACATGTCGTACTCGACCGGGTGCGGCGCCATGCGGAAGCGGGTCACCTCGCCCATCTTCAACTCGATGTAGGCGTCGAGCATGGAGTCGGTGAACACGCCACCCTTGGTCAGGAAGGCACGGTCCTTGTCCAGGTACTCGAGCGCCTGGTCCAGGCTGTGGCAGACGGTCGGCACCAGCTTGTCCTCTTCCGGGGGCAGGTGGTACAGGTCCTTGGTGGCGGCCTCGCCCGGGTGGATCTTGTTCTCCACGCCGTCCAGACCGGCCATCATCAAGGCCGAGAAGCACAGGTAGGGGTTGGCAGACGGATCCGGGAAGCGCGCCTCGATGCGGCGGCCCTTCGGGTTGGCCACGAACGGGATGCGGATCGAAGCGGAACGGTTACGCGAGCTGTAGGCCAGCTTCACCGGGGCTTCGAAGCCGGGCACCAGACGCTTGTAGCTGTTGGTGCCGGGGTTGGTGATGGCGTTCAGGGCACGGGCGTGCTTGATGATGCCGCCGATGTAGTACAGCGCAAAATCGCTCA
>JAYRLJ010000365.1:0-3134 GCA_041905305.1 Hylemonella sp.
TGCTCGTTCGCCAGCACGGTCTGGTCCACCGGGTCCCAGTTCACGACCTGGGTCTTGCGGTAGGCGATGCCCTGCTCCAGCATCTTGAGGAACAGCCACTGGTTCCACTTGTAGTAGCTGGGATCGCAAGTGGCGACCTCGCGACTCCAGTCGATGGCCAGGCCCATGGCCTGCATCTGGCCCTTCATGTAGGCGATGTTCTCGTACGTCCACTTGGCCGGCGGCACGCCGTTCTTCAGTGCGGCGTTCTCGGCCGGCAGGCCGAAGGCATCCCAGCCCATGGGCATCAGGACGTTGTAGCCGTTCATGCGCAGGTAGCGCGTGAGCATGTCGTTGATGGTGTAGTTGCGCACATGGCCCATGTGCAGCTTGCCGCTCGGGTAGGGCAGCATGGAGCAGGCGTAGAACTTCTTCTGGCCCGCCGCCTCGGTCACCCGGTAGGCATCGCGTGCGGCCCAATGGCTGTGAGCGGCTTGCTCAACGTCGAGATGGTTGTATTTGTCTTGCATTTGGATTCACTCGGGGCAGCCCGATGGCCGCAACCGCCCCATTTTAAGGATGCCCGGGCTCAGGGCTGCCGGGGCTGGGCCACAAAGCCGATGCGGCTCAGACCGGCCTGGTGGGCCGCATCCAGCACCGCCACCACCTTGCCATAAGGTACGCTTTCATCAGCGCGCAACTGGATTTCGGTCTGCGGGTTCTGCTGCGCAGCCTGGGCCAGGCGCTGACGCAGTGCATCCAGCGTCAGCGGCTGGTCCTGAACATAAAGCTGGCCGTCCCTGCCCAGGGCCACCTGGAGCGCCTGCGACGCCTCCTGCGGTTTGGCGGCCTGCGCCTGGGGCAGGTCGAGCCGCAGCGAACTGGCCAGCAGCGGCGCGGTGAGGATGAAGATCACCACCAGCACCAGCATGACGTCGATCAGCGGCGTCATGTTGATGTCGCTCATGGGCTCGGGCCCGGTGGTGCGCTCCAGACGGCCGAACGCCATGGCGGCTCAGCTTTCCCGCTGTCCCAGCAGCAGCTCGCGCAGGTCGAGCGCAAAGCCTTCCAGGTCGGCCTCGATCTGGCCGATGAAGCGGCCAAACACGTTGTAGGCCAGCACGGCCGGAATGGCCACTGCCAGGCCGGCGGCGGTCATGATGAGTGCCTCGCCGACCGGGCCGGCGATACGCTCAATGGTGATCTGGCCCGCACTGGCCATGCCGGTCAACGCGTGGTAGATGCCCCAGACGGTACCCAGCAGGCCGACAAAGGGCGCGGTGGACCCGACCGTGGCCAACAGCACCTGGCCGAACTGCAGCCGGCGCAGCACGCCGTGCAGGGCGTCACGCAGCACACGCGTGAGCTGCTGCGTCCGTTCGCCAGCCGCCGCCAGCGTGCCGGTGGCCTGGACTTGCGTGGCCTCGATCAGCGGCAACAGCAGGGCCTCGCGGTCGAAGGCACCGACTTTCAGGCGCGCCTCTTCCAGCGAGCCGGCCTGCCAGAAGGCCGCCGTGGCGCGCACCGCATCGCGCCGCACACGCTGCAGCAACCAGCCCTTCCAGAAGATCACGACCCAGCTGGCCACCGACATGGCCAGCAGCAGCAGCGCCACCCCCCGACCAATGGCATCGCTTTGCTGGAACAGCTCCGGCAGGTTCACTTGAGCCCCAGCACGTCGAACATGTCGTACAGGCCGCTCTTGCGGCCGGCCAGGAAGCGCACCGCGCGCAGGCTGCCCTGGGCGTAGGTGACGCGGCTGGACGACTTGTGCGTGATCTCGATGCGCTCACCGGTGCCGGCAAAGAGCACGGTGTGGTCGCCCACGATGTCACCGCCGCGCACCGTGGCAAAACCGATGCTGGAGGGATCGCGTTCACCGGTGTGGCCGTAGCGCTCGTAGACCGCACAGTCCTTGAGGTCGCGACCCAGGGCTGAGGCAATCACCTCACCCATCTTGAGCGCCGTGCCGGAGGGCGCGTCGACCTTGTGGCGGTGGTGCGCCTCGATGATCTCGATGTCGTAGCCGGTGGACAGGGCCTTGGCCGCCATCTCCAGCAGCTTGAGCGTGACGTTCACGCCCACGCTCATGTTGGGTGAAAGCATGATGGCGATGTCCCTGGACGCGGCCTCGATCTCGGCCTTCTGCGTCTCGGTGAAACCGGTGGTACCGATCACCAGGTTGACGCCCAGTTCGCGGCAGACCTTGAGGTGCGCCATCGTGCCTTCCGGCCGGGTGAAGTCGATCAGGGTGCGGGCCTGCTGCAGCCCCGCCTTGAGGTCGGCCGTGATGGCCACGCCGCTGGCGTGTCCGAGGAAGGCGGTGGCGTCGTTGCCGATGGCCGGGCTGGCGGGCACGTCGAGGGCGCCGGCCAGCACGCAATCATCAGCCGCCTGCACGGCCTCGATCAGCATGCGGCCCATGCGCCCGGAGGCGCCGGCAATGGCGATGAGATGGGAGTTGGATGCGGTCATGGCAATGCGGAATGCTTAACGGGAGGCCGGCTCCAGCGGCGGGTAGCTGGTCGGCAGCGGCGGCAGGGTCTGGGGGGCTGCCGTGGTGGCGGGGGCCGGGAACTTCTGCAGGCTCTCGGGGCTGGCCTCCAGCACCGGCACTTTTGCAGGTTGGGTGTTGCCTTCCAGCGAGGCCGCAAACTCGGCCTCGGTCGGCAGGCTGTCATCGGCTTCGAAACGCTCCAGCAGATCACCCTTGAAGAAGACGGTGACGCGGCGCGACAGCGACTCTGTCCCCTGGCGCTTGAAGGTGAAGACGTAGTCCCAACGGTCGGCGTGGAACACACTGGTCAGCAGCGGCGTGCCGAGGATGTCGCGCACCTGGATGCGGCTCATGCCGGGCCGCAACACCGCGGCCTGCTCACGTGTCACCACATTGCCCTGGACCACCGTGATGCGGTAGGGCTTGATGGATTCGACGAGGCGATCGCTCGTGGTGTTGAAGCTGCCGCACGCGGTCAGGACCATGCCGGCCATGCCGGCCGCCAAGACCAGCCCCAGGCGAGGGATGTCGCGAAAAGAAACGGACATGGAACGAGGTGTAGCGATATGATCGGCCCATTGTAGCGGTTGAGCCCATTGCCATTGCCTGTCCGACCGTGGGAGAAAGACCTCAGATGAACACCATTGAAGAACTGAAA
>JAYRLJ010000366.1:0-3134 GCA_041905305.1 Hylemonella sp.
CCTGTGACACCAGCTGCCAGCCCACGGCCACCACCGCGGCCAGCGAGGCAAAACCGGCCACCAGCTTCCAGCGCAGGCTGGCATCGTTGGCCACCGGATCCTTGAAGTGTTTCAGGCCTTCGGCACTGGCCGAATCTGTGCCAACAGCTACCAATTCGATAGCAGTCACCGGATTCGGCTGCGGCGCTTCTGCCTGCAGGCGCTGGCGCAGGCGGGCGACGAAGGCCGCGTCCCGTGCCGCGTCGGCCGCCAGCTCCTGCGCACGCAGCACATCGCCCACCAGATGGCAGGCGTGCCAGTAGGCGCGCGCCTCCTCGCTGCGCTCGATCAGCGCCAGGGCCCGCGCGATGTCGTCGCCCTGCAATTGGCCATCGGCCAGGGCCGATACCAGCTCGCGTTCGTTCATCTCGTGTGTCGTCATCTTGCTTACCCTCATCCCGTCCTACCAGCGTTTGCCGGACTGGTGCGCCAGCAAGGGCCGCACCCGCGCCGAGATCGCCTCGCGCGCCCGGAAGATGCGCGACCGCACGGTGCCGATCGGGCAGTCCATCACGGCGGCAATCTCTTCGTAGCTCAAGCCTTCGATCTCGCGCAGCGTGACCGCCTGGCGCAAGTCCTCCGGCAGGGCCTCCATGGCCGCATTCACGGCCTGGGCAATTTCGTTCGCCGCCAACACCGATTCGGGCGTCTCGTCTGTCGTTGGTTCGTTTCCGGGCCGGGAAGTTTCATCCTCGTCGCCGTCGGGCTGCCGCGCCGCCTCCGTCACCAGGGGGTCGCGCTTGAGTTCCAGCAGGAATTTCTTGGCGGTGTTGACCGCAATCCGGTACAGCCAGGTGTAGAACTGGGCGTCGCCACGGAACTGGTGCAGTGCCCGGTAGGCCCGGATGAAGGTTTCCTGCGCGATGTCCTCCACCAGATCACCATCGCGCACCATGCGGCTGATCAGGCGTTGGATGCGACGTTGGTACTTGAGTACCAGCAACTCATAGGCACGGGCATCCCCGGCCAGGGTGCGCTCGACCAGCAGCGTGTCGCTGCCATCGGCCTGCGGCGATGCCGGCGTTGTCATGCGGTCTCCTGCGCGGCCGAACCGGGCGGCACCGTTGCCGGCCGCGCCATGAGGGCTCGGCGCAAGGCCTGCCAGCGCGTGGGCTCAGCCTCCCGCGTCAGCCACAACCAAACGGAGCGGCCACTCTGCGGGCGAAACACCAGCACCAGCCAACGTTGTGCATCCAGCGCCCGCTGCACCGTGCCCGAACAGCTGTCCGCCACACTGAGCCAGGCCCATTGTTGGCCGTCCCAGCGCAAGGTGCCAATCGGCGCCCGTTGCCAGTCGCGCCAGGCCAACACGCCACCGGCTGCCCAGGCCAGCAGGGCCAGCGCCTGCGGCCAGCCTACCCGACCGGCCGCCAGAATCCAGAGTGCACAGACCAGGGCGCCCAGGCCCCACAGCGCACCGGTCAGCCAGGCCTGGATGTGACAACGCCCCACCGGATAGGAAACCGCTGGGGCGCTGTGCATGGAGGGGAACCGGCTGGCGCGTCAGACGCGCTTGAAAACCAAGGTGCCGTTGGTACCGCCAAAACCGAAGTTGTTCTTCACCGCCACGTCGATCTTCATGTCACGCGCGGTATTGGCGCAGTAGTCCAGATCGCACTCGGGGTCCTGGTTGAAGATGTTGATGGTCGGCGGGCTCTTCTGCTGGTGCACGGCCAGCACCGTGAACACCGATTCAATGCCGCCGGCGCCGCCCAGCAGGTGGCCGGTCATGGACTTGGTCGAGTTCACCACCACCTTCTTGGCATGGTCGCCCAATGCCGCCTTGATGGCGTTGGATTCGTTGATGTCGCCCAGCGGCGTCGAGGTGCCATGCGCGTTCAGGTAGTCCACCTGGTCGGCATTGACGCCAGCATTGCGCAGCGCGCTGATCATGGCGCGGCGCGGGCCATCCATGTTGGGGGCCGTCATGTGGCCGGCGTCGGCACTCATGCCGAAGCCGCCGAGTTCGGCATAGATCTTGGCGCCACGCGCCTTGGCGTGCTCGTACTCCTCCAGCACCATGACGCCGGCTCCCTCGCCCAGCACGAAGCCGTCGCGGTCCTTGTCCCAGGGGCGCGAAGCGGTCTTGGGATCGTCGTTACGGGTGGAGAGTGCACGCATGGCGGCAAAACCACCCACGCCCAGCGGCGAGACGGTGGCCTCGGAGCCGCCGGCGATCATGACGTCGGCATCGCCGTATTCGATCATGCGCCCGGCATCGCCGATGTTGTGCAGGCCGGTCGTGCAGGCCGTCACGATGGCGAGGTTCGGCCCCTTGAAGCCGAAGCGCATCGAGACGTGGCCGGAAATCATGTTGATGATCGAGGCCGGTACGAAGAAGGGCGAGATGCGGCGCGGACCGCGGTTGGTCAGCTCGCCGTGCGTCTCTTCAATCAGCGGCAGGCCGCCGATGCCGGAGCCGATCATGCAACCGATGCGGCAGGCCTGCTCGTCGCTCAGGGCCTCGCCGGTCGGCAAGCCGGCATCGGCCACGGCCTGCACGGCCGCGGCAATGCCGTAGTGGATGAAGGTGTCCATCGTGCGCGCCTCTTTGGCACCGATGTACTGCTCCAGCTCGAAGCCCTTGACCTCGCCGGCGATCTTGCAGGCGAAGTTAGTGGCATCGAACTTGGTGATCAGATCGATACCGGACTTGCCGGCCAGCAGATTCGACCAGGCCTCAGCCACGGTATTACCCACCGGGCTGATACAGCCCAGACCTGTGACGACAACGCGACGACGGGACATAGATTTCTGTGATTGCTAGCAAGCGGGGGCCGCCGTGAGCGGCGCGCCATCCAGGCGGCCGGCCGCTCACAGGGCTGGCGATACGCCGCGACGGGCGTACCGCGGGGATGCCATCAGGCCTTCTGGTGCGCCTTGGCGTAGTCGATGGCGTTTTGCACCGTGGTGATCTTCTCGGCGTCTTCGTCCGGAATCTCGATGCCGAACTCGTCTTCCAGTGCCATCACCAGTTCGACGGTGTCGAGGGAGTCGGCACCCAGATCGGCCACGAAGGCTTTTTCATTGGTGACCTGGGACTCTTCCACGCCGAGTTGTTCGGCAATGATTTTCTTGACGCGTGCTTCGATATC
>JAYRLJ010000367.1:0-2150 GCA_041905305.1 Hylemonella sp.
CGTCACCGCTGTCGGAGTTCACCAAGGGCACCTTCCAGACGGTGCTGGGCGAGCAGAAGGACATCAAGGCCGACAAGGTCAAGCGCGTGATCGCCTGCTCGGGCAAGGTCTACTACGACCTGGTCAAGAAGCGCGAGGAGAAGGGTGCCGACGATGTGGCCATCATCCGCGTCGAGCAGCTCTATCCCTTCCCGCACAAGGCCTTCGCCGCCGAGCTGAAGAAGTACCCGAACGCCACCGAGCTGGTGTGGTGCCAGGACGAGCCGCAGAACCAGGGCTCCTGGTTCTTCGTGCAGCACTACATCCACGAGAACATGGTCGAGGGCCAGAAGCTGGGTTATGCCGGCCGTGCCGCCTCGGCCTCACCGGCTGTGGGTTACGCCCACCTACACCAGGACCAGCAGAAGGCCTTGGTGGAGGCAGCCTTCGCCAAGCTCAAGGGTTTCGTGCTGAACAAGTAAGGCGCGATCGATTACCTCAACAGGATGGAACAGCGCTTGGTCGCTGTTCCGCACATCCCAACAAGATACTGAAAGAATTCAAATGGCTATCGTAGAAGTCAAAGTTCCGCAGTTGTCCGAGTCCGTGGCCGAAGCCACCATGCTGCAGTGGAAGAAAAAGCCCGGTGAGGCAGTTGCTGCCGACGAGATCCTGATCGAGATCGAAACCGACAAGGTGGTGCTCGAGGTCCCGGCGCCAGCGGCAGGTGTGCTGGCCGAGGTGCTGGTCGGTGACGGCGGTACCGTCGTGGCCGAGCAGTTGATCGCGCGGATCGATACCGAAGGCAAGGCCGGTGCTGCCGCCCCGGCGGCTGCCGCGGCCCCCGCTGCTGCTCCCGCTGCACCGGCGGCTGCCGCTGCGGTGTCCGCTTCCAAGGCGGGCGTGGCCATGCCCGCCGCCGCCAAGCTGATGGCCGACAACAGTCTGGCCGCCGGCTCCGTGGCCGGCACCGGCAAGGATGGCCGCGTGACCAAGGGCGACGTACTGGCCGCCGTAGCAGGCGGTGCCAAGGCTGCGACGCCGGCCGCTATCCCGACTGGCGTGCCGACCAAGGCGCTGCCGCAAGTGGCCGCGCCGGCGGTGGATCTGGGCGAGCGTCCGGAGCAGCGCGTGCCGATGAGCCGCCTGCGTGCCCGCGTGGCCGAGCGTCTGCTGCAGTCGCAGTCCACCAACGCCATCCTGACCACCTTCAACGAGGTCAACATGGCCCCGGTGATGGAGATGCGCAAGCGCTTCCAGGACAAGTTCGAGAAGGAACACGGCGTCAAGATTGGTTTCATGAGCTTCTTCGTCAAGGCGGCCGTGCATGCGCTGAAGAAGTACCCGGTGCTCAACGCCTCGGTGGACGGCAACGACATCGTCTACCACGGCTACTTCGACATCGGTATTGCCGTTGGCTCGCCGCGCGGCCTGGTGGTGCCGATCCTGCGCAATGCCGACCAGATGAGCTTTGCCGACATCGAGAAGAAGATTGCCGAATTCGGCGCCAAGGCGCGCGACGGCAAGCTGGGCATCGAGGAGATGACCGGCGGCACCTTCTCCATCTCCAATGGCGGTGTGTTCGGCTCTATGCTGTCCACGCCCATCATCAACCCGCCGCAGTCGGCCATCCTCGGCGTGCACGCCACCAAGGACCGCGCCGTGGTGGAGAACGGCCAGATCGTGATCCGCCCGATCAACTACCTGGCCATGAGCTACGACCACCGCATCATCGATGGCCGCGAAGCCGTGCTGGGTCTGGTGGCGATGAAGGAAGCGCTGGAAGACCCGGCCCGCCTGCTGTTTGATATTTGACACACCCCCAGGCTGCGCGCACTGCGTGTCGCTACGCCCCCCCCCTTGCAGGGGGCAACACCAGCGGCCCGGCAAAGCCGGTTCCGCGGTGTTCCGCGAAGCAGACATGTGACGCGCACTAGGTTCGCCAACTGAAGCGAGAAACAACATGAGCAAACAATTTGACGTCGTCGTCATCGGCGGCGGCCCCGGTGGCTATATCGCTGCCATCCGCGCAGCCCAGCTGGGCATGAACGTCGCCTGTATCGACGAGTGGAAGAACGAGAAGGGCGGTCCGGCACCGGGCGGCACCTGCACCAACGTCGGTTGCATCCCGTCCAAGGCGCTGCTGCAGTCGTCCGAGCACTTCGAGCACG
>JAYRLJ010000367.1:2160-3123 GCA_041905305.1 Hylemonella sp.
GCACGCCAATAAGCACTTTGCCGAGCACGGCATCGATGTAAAGGGCGTGTCGATGGACGTGGCGCGCATGGTGGCGCGCAAGGACGCCGTGGTGAAGCAGAACAACGACGGCATCCTCTACCTGTTCAAGAAGAACAAGGTGAGCTTCTTCCATGGTCGCGGCTCTTTCGTGAAAGCCGTTGACGGAGGCTATGAGATCAAGGTGGCCGGTGCCGCTGAAGAGACTCTGGTGGCCAAGCAGGTGATCGTGGCTACTGGCTCCAACGCCCGTGCGTTGCCGGGCACGCCGTTCGACGAGGAAAACATTCTGTCCAACGACGGCGCGCTGCGCATCGGCGCGGTGCCGAAGAAGCTGGGCCTGATCGGTTCGGGGGTGATCGGCCTGGAGATGGGCTCGGTCTGGCGTCGCCTAGGCGCGGACGTCACCATCCTCGAAGGTCTGCCGACCTTCCTGGGTGCGGTGGACGAGCAGATCGCCAAGGAAGCCAAGAAGGCCTTCGATAAGCAAGGGCTCAAGATCGAGCTGGGTGTGAAGGTTGGCGAGATCAAGTCCGGCAAGAAGGGCGTGAGCATCGCCTACACCAACGCCAAGGGCGAGGCTCAGACGCTGGAAGTGGACAAGCTGATTGTCTCCATCGGACGTGTGCCCAACACCAACGGCCTGAATGTCGAAGCGGTGGGTCTGCAGCTCGATGAGCGTGGCGCCATCGTGGTGGACGGCGACTGCAAGACCAACCTGCCGGGCGTGTGGGCTGTGGGCGATGTGGTGCGCGGCCCGATGCTGGCGCACAAGGCGGAGGAAGAGGGCGTGGCCGTGGCCGAGCGCATCGCCGGTCAGCACGGGCATGTGAACTTCAACACCATCCCCTGGGTCATCTACACCAGCCCGGAGATCGCCTGGGTCGGCCGCACCGAGCAGCAGCTCAAGGCGGACGGCGTGGCCTACAAGGCCGGCACCTTCCC
>JAYRLJ010000368.1:0-3118 GCA_041905305.1 Hylemonella sp.
GGCTTCCCCACCGTCACCCGCCCCGCGGCTCGGCGTCCCCTTGCGCCGAGCCGCACCTATTCCCACCGGAGCTTCCATGGCCACCCGCACCCCCGAACCCGCAGCACCCGCCGCGCCCGCCACCATCACCTTCGAAACACCGCTGACTCGTGGCGACCAGGCCATCACCGGCGTCACCCTGCGCAAGCCCGCCGCCGGCGAGCTGCGCGGCGTCGCCCTGGCCGACCTGCTGCGCCTGGACGTGAGCGCACTGATCACCGTGCTGCCGCGCATCACCACCCCCACCCTGACCGCCCACGACGTGCAGCAGCTGGATCTGGTGGATCTGACCGCGATCGGCACCGAGGTGCTGGGTTTTTTCATGAGCAAGGCCGACAAGGCGAACCTGCCGGCCTCCCCAACCGCGTAGAAGACGCGATGGCCGACATCGCGGTGGTCTTCCACTGGCCACCGCAAGCCATGGACGGCATGGACCTGACGGAGCTGATGGCATGGCGCGAACGGGCACGACAACGCAGCGAGGCGGAGTGATGGTAGAGTCCGCGCATGGGAATCGTGGCCGGCTTATTGGCAGTGGTGGCGCTCGGCTGGATGTGTCTGGCCGTGCTCAATGGCGCTGCGTCGCTGGTGAATACCGCCATGCTGATCGGCAAGCCGGCAACTGCGCCGCAGGTTTCCGGGGTGTCTCCGGACACCGGCATCCATCGCCACATGCCTCTGGAAAAGCCAGTACCACCGCCGCGCGCACTCCCGGATGGCACGCGCGCCCTGCTGCGGCTGCTGGAAGAGCAACACGCCAAGCATCACTGATCACGCCATCGGGCGCGGGCGGGTGGCTTCATGGCCGATAGCCTCAGCCTGAAAGTCATTCTGGAAGCGATCGACAAGGCCAGTGGTCCGCTCAAGGCAATCGTGAACAGCAGCAAGAGCCTGCAGCGAGCCTTTGAGGCAAATGCGGAATCCCTCCGGAAGCTCAACAAGGCAGTCGCCGACATCGGCGCCTACCGCCGTCAAGAGTCGGCGCTGGGCAATACCAACAGCGCGCTGCAACAAGCCAAGCGTCGGCTGGACCAACTCGCTTCCGCGTATCAATCTGCGGATAACCCCACCGTCAAGATGACGCGTGACCTGCAGCGCCAAGGCAACGAGGTGCGGCAGCTTACCGAACGCCAACAACGACAACGGCAAGAACTCGCCGCGACTGCCGGGAAACTGCGGGAGGCCGGCATCGATACCAACCGCCTCGCCGTGCATGAAAAACGGCTGGGTGGCGAGATTGCCCAAGTCAACGAAAAATTGCGGCTACAGCAGCAGCGGCTGCAACGCGTGGGCGAGGCAGCGGAACGTGCGCGCCGCATGCACAGCGGCGGCATGGTGGCTGCCGCACACGGCGCAGGGCTGGCCTACGGCGGCATCCGGGCACTAAGTGGCGCAGGCGCCATGATGCAGCCGGGGCTTGAGCTGGAAGCGCGGATGCGCGACATCGGCATCACCGGCGGCTTGAATCGGTCGCAGGAATCGGCGCTGGGCGCGCAGGTGCGCAGCGATGCGATGACCTTCGGGCAAACCACCGAGATGATTTCGGAAGGCCTGGGTACGCTGGTGGCCAACGGCATCACCGCGCAACAAGACTTGGCGCGCTACTCCGGCCTGCTGGCGCAGAGCAGCGTGGCCAGCGGCGCGGAGGTCGGCGATCTAAGCAACCTCATCGTCAGTCTGCAACGCAACCTCGGCCTGACCAGTGCCCAGGTGTCCGGGGCGTTGGACAGCATGGCCTACGCGGGCAAGGAAGGCAGCTTCGAGCTGCGCGACATGGCCAAGTGGATGCCGATGCTGGCACCGATGATGGCCAGTCTTGGCGTCAGCGGCCGCGAGGCGGTGGACCAGCTCGGCGCGGCATTGCAAGTCGCCCGGCTTGGCGCAGGCAGCTCGGACGAAGCAGCCAACAACCTGTCCAACTTTCTCGCCAAACTCACCCTGCCAGACACGCTGAACAACTTCCAGCGCGCGGGAATCGACCTCAAGCAGCGGCTGCTGGAGCTGCAGGCGCAGGGCGTCAACCCGCTGCAAGGATCGCTGCAAGTCATCACCGAATACATGGGCAGGAAGGGGCCCAACGCCATGCGCGAACTGCGTGCGGCGATGCAAATCAAGGACGACGAACAGCGCAAGGCCGCGCTGGAACAACTGTCGTCGGCTTATGCCCTGGGTGAACTGTTCCGCGATCGCCAGGCCATGGCGTTCATTCGCCCGGCACTGATGAATGCCCCGGACATGGCGCGCATCCAGCGGGGTGCAGCCGGGGCGGCAGGCACGCTGGCGCAGGACTACCGCAACCGCGATGACACGACCGGACGTGACATCGAGCGCCTGAAGATCGCGCTGAACGAACTCAAGCTGGAAGCCTACGACGTACTCAAGGCCAATCTCGGTGAGTGGGCCGGCAAGCTGGCCGATGGCGTGAAACGCCTGATGACCTTCGCCAAGGAAAACCCGGCGTTGGTGGGCGCAATGGTGAAATTCGGGGTGGTGCTGTCGGTGGCCGCTGTTGCATTGGGCGGATTGCTGATGGTGGGCGGCACCTCCGCGATGATGCTTGGCAACATCCTCAGCATCGCCACCAAACTCGGCGGCGGTGCGCTGCTGGGCGGCATTGGCGGGCTGGCAACGCCGCTGCTGCTGATTGCCGGCGCGGGGTTGTTGATCTGGAAGTACTGGGAACCGATCAAGGCGTTTTTTGGTGGGATGTGGGACGGGTTCCTGGAAGGCATCAAGCCGATGCAACCGGCGCTGGACATGCTGCGCGACACGCTGGCCGACCTGCTGGCGCCGATCGAGGCAAACAAGAGCACACTGAACGGATTTGCGACCGTGGGCAAAGTGGTTGGCCAGGTCATTGGCACCAATCTCACAATCACCATCACCGCGCTGGCGCTGGTGGTGAAGGGCCTTGCCACCGCTTTCCAGTGGCTGGGTACGCTGATCGGCAACGTCATCGGCTTCGTCGTCACCGAGCTCAGTCAGCTGTGGGCGTTGATCAAAGGCGTCTTCAGCGGCAACTGGAGCCAAGTGACGTCGGCTCTGCGCGGGCTGTGGGACAACGTCAATCAATTCTTCG
>JAYRLJ010000369.1:0-3090 GCA_041905305.1 Hylemonella sp.
AAGCCCGGCGATGCGCGCTTCGCCGGCCACGCGGTGCACATGATTGCCACGCCGCAGCAGTCGCTCGAAGCTGCGGCGGCCGAGGCGCGCGCCGCCGGCCTGAACGCCTACATCCTGAGCGACGAGATGGAAGGCGAGTCGCGCGAGGTGGGCAAGGTGCATGCGGCCCTGGCGCGCGCGGCCGCGCGCGCGAGTGGGGATGCCCGTGCGGTGGCCGGGCAAGGCCAGCCCTTCGTTCGGCCTTGCGTCATCTTGAGCGGCGGCGAGACCACGGTGACGGTGCGCCCGGTGCCCGCCGGCGAGTCGCGTGGCCGTGGCGGCCGTGCCGGCGAGTTCTGCCTGGGGCTGGCCCTGGCGCTGCAGGGGCAACCGGGCGTGTGGGCGCTGGCGGCCGATACCGATGGCATCGACGGCATGGAAGACAACGCCGGCGCCTGGGTGGCGCCGGACACGCTGGCGCGTGCGCAGGCGCTGGGCCTGAAGGTGGAGCGCCATCTGGACCGCAACGACGCCTATGGCTATTTCGCGCCGCTGGGCGATCTGGTCGTGACCGGCCCGACGCACACCAACGTCAACGATTTCCGCGCCTTGCTGGTGCTTTAGCCCCCGTTCGGCCCCGCTGGCGGCTGTTTCATGCGTCTTGTTTGATTTCGCTCAAGGTCGGCGGGCGGCAAGGGGGGCAAAGTCACCCCCATGCTACCTGCCGAATTCATGGACCAGTCTGCCGAGCGGCGCGTCATGGCGCCCGGAACGGTGCTGCTCAAGCGCGGCGCCACGCCGGGCTGGGCCATGTACATCGAGGCCGGTCGCGTGGCGCTCGGCGTGCTCGACGGCACCGCGCTGGAGCATCAGCTCGGTGAGGTGGAGGGCCCGTTCTGGCTCGAAGCCACAGCCGCGGTGCTGAACCTGCCCAGCGCTGTGGACGCGGTCGCCGAATCTGAGGTGGTGCTGCGTCGCATTCCCCTGCCCAAGTTCCGCCAGTCGCTGGCGGCCATGCCGGTGGCGGCGCGCACCGTGCTGCAGGACGTGGCCACGGCGCACCGGCGCCAGACCGAACTGGCAGTCAGCCGCTTGGCCAAGGATGCCGAAGCGCGTTGCGCCGAATGGCTGCTGCGTCATGCCAAGCCGGCGGGCGACAAGGGCTGCATGGCGGTGTTGCTGCAGCAGCGCAAGCGCCTGATCGCGGCCCAGCTGGGCATCGCCCCCGAGACGCTGTCGCGCGTGCTGCGCCACCTGCGCGAGCGCAGCCTGATCAGTGGCACCGGCCGCCTGCTGCAGGTGACGGACCCGGGCGGCCTGCGCGCACTGGCCGGGGTCTGAGTCCCCGGTGCTGAACAAAAAAAGCCGCTTGATGAAGCGGCTTTTTTTGTTCATGAGCACATGGATTTGATGTCGGGTGGGATGGGAATGGCCTTGATGCCTTTGCCGTCCTCGCGGTGCGCCGCGAAGATGCGCACCTCATCACACTCCATGATCAGGTCCACCGAACCGTCGGCGTTCTCCCGTTTGATCTGGTAGCGCTGTACATAGCTTTTGTCGCGCCACTCGGCCACGCTGGTGTGGATCTGCAGCGTGTCGCCGTAGCTGGCGGTCTTGACGAACCGTGCGTGGGTGTCGACCAACGGCGTGCCGATCAGGCCGCTGGTTTTTTCCGTCTCGTGCCAGGGCGGCACGCCGCACTGGATGAAGAAGTGGCGCGAGGCCGCGTCGATCCAGCGGAAGAAGTTGGGGAACCACACGATGCGCGCGGGGTCGCAGTCGCCGAACTCGACGCGCACGGTGTAGACGATGACCCGCGACGGGGCGGGGGTTGCAGCAATCTCGGTCATGGGAGAGAGGATAGGGCACCGGCCCTTGGCAGGCCGGTGCGGGTGGACGGCAGGCTCAGTCGCCGACGATCTTGCGCTCGCGGATGATGGCCCCAAAGCGCTTGGAGTCTTCCATCGCCTTGGCATGGAACTGTGCGGGCGTCAGCGGCAGCGGCACGCCGCCCAGGCTGTTGATGCGCTCCTTCACGGCCGGGGTGCCCAGCACCTTGTTGATCTCGGTGTTGAGGCGGTTGATGACCGCCGCTGGCGTACCGGCCGGGGCATAGAAACCGAACACGGTGTCGGCGTCAAAGCCCTTCAGGCCCACTTCGTCCAGCGTGGGCACGTCGGGGAACAGCGGCGAACGGTGCAGGCTGCCCACGGCCAACAGCTTGAGCTTGCCGGCGCGCACCTGGTTCAGGCCGATGCCGGGATCGAAGGCGTAGTCGATCTGACCGGCCAGCAGGTCCTGCAGCGCAGGTGCCGCGCCGCGGTAAGGCACGTGCACCGTGAACAGGTTGGCCTGGCTCTTCATCATCTCGCCGGCGAGGTGCGGCGAGCTGCCGTTGCCCGGCGAGCCGTAGGACAGCTTGCCCGGGTTGGCCTTGGCGTAGGCGATGAACTCCTTGATGTTGTTCACCGGCAGGGTCGGGCGCACCGTCAGGAACACCAGCACGCGCGCGGCCGAGGCCACCGGCACCAGATCCTTGGCCGGGTCGAAGGGCATCTTCGGATAGATGTGCGGGTTGACCGACACCATGCCGCCCGAACTCATCAGCAGCGTGTAGCCGTCGGCCGGCGACTTGGCCACCACATCGCCGCCGATGTTGCCGCCGGAGCCACCGCGGTTTTCGATCACCACCGGCTGGCCCAGCGCGTCCTGCAGCGGCTGTGCGATGGCGCGCGCCAACTGGTCGGCCGCGCCGCCGGCCGGGAAGTTGACCACGACCTTGATCGGCTTGGCCGGCCAGGTCTGCGCCTGGGCGACCGGCAATGCGCCGGCGGTGGCCACCAGCAGGGCCAGCAGCGAGCGGCGCACCATTCGGGATGGGGTGTTGGGTTTCATTTTCGTCTCCTTCAGGTTGTCAACTTGTTATTTGCTCAGCCGCGGGTTGCGCACCCAGCGGACCGGTTGCGGCTTGACCGGGCGCGCCGGCACGCCATGTTGTACCAGCGTTTGGTCGAGCGCCCGGCCGGCATCGTCGGCCAGTGCGGCGGTGCGTGCCGCTGCGATGGCGGCCGCACGCTCGTCATCCGAGGTAAAACGGCCGCCTGCTGCCAG
>JAYRLJ010000370.1:0-3085 GCA_041905305.1 Hylemonella sp.
CTGAGGGGCCGGAGCCGGCGTGGTGCTTGGCCCGCGAAGCGGATGATGACAGCGAGCGCTTCGCGGGCCAAGTGCCATGCCGGTGGAGGTCCCGCTCCAGTGAAGGGTTAGGCGGCTCTGCGTGCCAAGCGCCATGCACCCCAGGGCACCAGCACAATGGACAGACTGAGTACAACAAGTTGCCAGTAGTCGCCAGCGGACAACTGACCAGGAAAGACTACTGAATAGCCTGGCTGCTCAGGATGCACCCACACCTGAAGCTCCGAGCCAACTGAAAAATCAGCCGCTACCTGCTTCGCATCTGTTTGACTCTGGCATGGAGCCGATGCAAAGGACTTGCGGGATCCAGTGTAGTTGGCATTACCCACGGTGTACGAGTAGACAAGCTTGTGAACCACTCCGGTGCGGCGCCAACAGGAGCCGTCGCTGGTGGACTGCACTACTGTGGCTGTTGTCTTCTGCCAGCCGGTACTGAGCCACGCAAGAAGCGCGGCCTCACCAGATTCGTATGCGGCAGAGATGAGCCAGACATACGCAATGAGGAGTGCGAACAGGAGTGGCCGTGTCTTCATGCCGCGCGGGTTGCTTGGAGCCGCCTAACGTTTGAGCTGAGGGGCCGGAGCCGGAATGGCGCTTGGCCCGCGAGGCGGAGCATAGACCGGCAGCGCCTCGCGGGCCAAGTGCCATGCCGGTGGAGGTCCCGCTCCAGTGAAGGGTTAGGGCGCACTCGTGGTGAAGCAGGAGAGAGTTGCGGCTGGGCCTTCGGGGCCGGAACGAGGGTGCTAGGCTGCCGGCACTACCTGGGCAATGCGGAGCTCTGCATGAAGATGCTGAAGGCTGTGACTTGGATGTACCTGCTTGGGGCGGCGACTGGGGCGACAGCCCGTAAGCGTCCGGTGAACCCGTCTTGAACGGAGGCCGTCCGGCGATAACGATGCTGTCCAGTTGACGAATAGCTGGACACGATGGGAACGGAGAGCAGTCGCAAGCGCAGGCGCTACGCAGCGGAGCTGAAGGCGCAGATCCTGGCCGAGTGCGATGTGCCTGGTGCGTCGGTGGCCAAGGTGGCGATGGCGCACGGCATCAACGCCAACATCGTGCACGGCTGGCGCAAGCTGAGGCGCGAGGCTGGTGCGGTGACTGTGTCCGAGCAGTTCGTGCCGGTGG
Organism: Hylemonella sp.; assembly: GCA_041905305.1. Classification (GTDB taxonomy): domain Bacteria; phylum Pseudomonadota; class Gammaproteobacteria; order Burkholderiales; family Burkholderiaceae_C; genus Hylemonella. The sequence goes on from JAYRLJ010000370.1 coordinate 1,168, forward strand.
CCGTTGCACCGGTCGCACCTCGGTCGGTGGACGAGCGTGCCATCGAGGTCGAACTGCGTCGCGGCGGCATCACGGTCAAGCTGAGTTGGCCGATGAGCGCGTCGATGGACCTGTCGGCTTGGATGCGCGAGTTGCTTCGGTGATCCGGGTCGATGCAGTGTGGATGGCAGTGGAGCCGCTGGACATGCGCTCGGGCACCGAAGCGGCATTGGCTCGCGTCGTCACGGTGTTCGGCGCAGCCCGGCCGCACCACGCCTACTTGTTCGCCAACCGCAGAGCCAACCGCATGAAGGTGCTCGTGCACGATGGCATCGGCGTGTGGCTTGCGGCGCGGCGCTTGAACAGTGGTCGGTTCGTCTGGCCCAAGGATGCCAGCGGCACGCTGACGCTGAGCCGCCCGCAGTTCGACGCGCTCGTGCTCGGTCTGCCCTGGCAGCGCATCGGAGAAGCTGGTGTGATCACGTTGCTGTAGCGCGTCCATTGCGGCATGTGCCGATGGTGGGCGCGGCGGGCTGCTGGCACGATCACGCTCCGTGATCGCCGACGACCTCGACACGCTCGACGCGCAGCAACTGCGCGACAGACTGCGCGCCACGCGCGCCGAGGTCGCGTTCAAGCAGGCGCTCATCGACAAGCTCACGCACGAGAACGCCGTCCTCAAGCGGCTGAAGTTCGCTGCGCAGAGTGAGAAGTACACCGCCGAGCAGCGCAGCCTGCTGGACGAGACCTTCGATGCGGATCTCGCAGCGCTGGCCGCCGAGATCGAAGCGGTGCGGTCGTCGGACAAGACCGAAGGCGACAGGCAGCAACCCAAGCGCGAGAAGCTGCCGCCGCATCTGCCGCGCCGCGAGGTTCACCACGAGCCCGAGAACACCACCTGCGGCTGCGGCACGCCGATGCAGCGCATCGGCGAGGACGTGGCCGAGAAGCTGGACTACCAGCCCGGCGTGTTCACGGTGGAGCGTCACATCCGCGGCAAGTGGGTGTGCAAGTGCTGCGAGACCATCACCCAGGCGCCGGTGGCGCCGCACGTCATCGACAAGGGACTGCCGACCACCGGGCTGCTGGCCCAGGCGCTGGTGGCCAAGTACCTCGATCATCTGCCGCTGTACCGGCAGGAAGCGATCTTCGAGCGTGCCGGGCACCTGATCGCCCGCTCGACCCTGGCGCAGTGGGTCGGCGAGTGCGGCGTGCAGCTGCAGCCGCTGGTCGACACCCTGGCGGCCGAGTTGCTGCGCCAGCCGGTGCTGCACGCGGACGAGACGCCGGTGGCCATGCTCAAGCCGGGCAACGGCAAGACGCACCGGGCGTACCTGTGGAGCTACTGCACCACCAGCTACAACCCGATCAAGGCCGTCGTCTTCGACTTCGCCGACAGCCGCGGCGGGCAGCACGTGCGCGACTTCCTCGGGCTGCCCGGCACCCAGGACAGGCCCGGCTGGCAGGGCAAGCTCGTCACCGACGACTTCAGCGGCTACAAGGCCTGCTTCGAGCTGGGTGTGACCGAGGTCGGTTGCATGGCGCACGCACGGCGCAAGTTCCACGAGCTGTGGGCCAACCACGGCAGCCAGGTCGGCGAGCAGGCGCTGAAGTTCTTCGGCGAGCTGTATGACGTCGAGCGGGAAGTGGCCGAGGCCGACAGCCAGACCCGGCTGGACGCACGAAGGCGACGATCACGGCCAGTGGCCGATGCGCTGCACCAGTGGATGCGGCAGCAACGGCAGAAGATCCCGGACGGCTCGGCTACCGCCCGGGCGATCGACTACAGCCTCAACCGCTGGCAGGCGCTGGTGCGCTTCATCGACGACGGCGATCTGCCGATCGACAACAACTGGGTGGAGAACCGCATCCGGCCGATCGCGCTGGGGCGGCAGAACTGGCTGTTCGCCGGAAGCCTGCGGGCCGGCAGGCGCGCCGC
>JAYRLJ010000371.1:0-3084 GCA_041905305.1 Hylemonella sp.
CGGCCTGCTCGATGCGGGTCTGCACCTCTCTGGCGATGTCGCGGATCTCCTGCGGGCTCTTGGTCAGCATCAGGCGCTGCTGACTGGCAGGCAGTTGTGCCAACTGAGCGGCTAGACGCACAGGAATGGCGCCGGACTCGACAGCAGCGCCCAGCTCAGGCATGCCGTGCTCGAGCACCACACGCGCACGCTGCAGACTGCGCTCACCGACATTGAGCAACTGCGCTGCATGAGGCTGGGTCAAACCGGCCAGTGGCCGGGAAGCGCTGGGGCGACCTCTGCCCAGGCTGGCCAGCCGGGCAGCAACCATGGCTCGCTGGCTCTCGGAGAGATGACGCCGATGCAGGTTGAGCGAAACCACCAGCGCAAAGGGATCACCGTCGTCGGCACTGAGCTGGCGCACCAGGGGCTCAATGCCCAGCTGCTGGCAGGCACGCTGACGGTGACGACCGTCAATCACGCGCCCGTCCAGAATCAGGATTGGTTCGCGCTGGCCGTGTGCGGCGATGTCCGCCACCAGGGCTGCGAAGGCCGCCTCATCCATGACCGGGAAGATCTCGGCGGCCGGATGCAGGGGGTAGGCAGTGCTCATCACTGGCCCTCCCCAGCGCGGCGCAGCACGAACTTCGGTGCCTTCGGCGTGACGGTGCGCAGGGCTTCAAAGGGCGCGCGCAAGGTCTGCGGCCAGGCCTTGAACTTGGCCTCGCTGACGCTGTACTTGATCTCGACGTACTCGCGCGGATCACCGCCGGTGGCTTTGATCTTGGCGACCAGCTCGGTCAGGCCCTTGGGCTCCCACTTCACGTCCTTGCCGATCTCGACGGTAATGTCGAAGCCGTCGTCCTGGATGTGGGTCGTACCGGTGTCTTGGCCTTTGGCGAGCAGTTGCGCCTTGGCCGCATCGGCGTAGCGCATCTCCAGGCCGGTCTGCACCATGGCCGCCAGGGTGGCGAGCTCGGATTTGGCGTCGATGATGAAGCGCTGCAGGGCAGCGACGTTCTCCAGCGGCAGGTCACGGATGACCTGGGCGGAGAGGTCGAGGAAGGGGATGGGCAGCGGGATGCCGCTTTGGGAAAGCGCTGCCGCCAGGGGGGTGGGGGCAAGCGGGGTGGCCGGAAGGCCAGGGGGTCGGACTTGCATCAGATGACTCCTGTTGGTTGTAGGAGTCACCCATTTTTGTCATGCGATGTAAGACGATCTGCCCCCTTAATTCAGACGGATATAAGACGGGCCGCCCGGCCAGGCCGTTGCTGGCCTTTGAGATGCCAAGTTGCCGGTTTTGGTGTTGTCAAGGGGCGCTATGTCAGACCGATGTAAGACGCCGGCGCCAAAAAACCACCGCACGACGGAACGCTGGACGCAAAAAAGGCCGCACATGGCGGCCGACGTTGTGGCGATATCAGACGGATGTCAGACGAGCAGCATCCACGCGCCCCGTTTCACGCCCGGAGCTAAATCCAGGTACACGCCCTTGATCGTCGCCCACTGCTCCTTGCGGAAGGCCGTGCTGGGGCTGAACGATTCCGAACCAGCCATGGCATCGCTGGTTTTGACGATAGGGCTGCCGTTTTTGTAGGCGGTGACGAGGACGTCGAAGATGGCGATCTGCTTTTCGCCGGTGAGCATCAGCGGCGCCTTGCCGGGGATGTAGAGGGTGGCCGATTTGTCGCTGTGCTTGACCAGATCGACCGCCATCCCACCGCGCGCCAGTATTTTTCCCTGGGAGAACACACTGGCCAGGCGTTCGATGTCGAGCAAGGTCTCGCCCGTGGCACTCAAATGGTCGGCGACCGGGGTGACCACATTGGGCCCCAGGCACAGTGGATGAGCACGCCCAGCCGACAGGATCAGACCGATACCTTTGTCGCTCTTGGCGCGCAGCAGAATGTCGAGCCGCTGCAGGGTTTGCAGATTCTTGAGATCGCGTGCGATGTAGCACGGTACGGCCGCCCCACCCAAGGCGATGTCCCCGAGGTAGGTCAGACACTCGTCAAGTTTGTTCAGCGCGACGCTGTCGAGCTGGGGCTTGAGGCACTTGTGCACGATTTCATCGAGCCAGTCACGCCGGACGGCGTACTTGTCGGCCGCGCTGGCGGGGAGTTCGATACGGCTGCCGTCGACCGGATGGTCATAGGCGATCCAGCCGGGCTTGCCGGCCGAGCGCACGGATACTTCGTGCGCAATGTCATCGGCGTCGATCAGCAGGGTCTGCATGCGGCCACGCCGCTCGATGAAACCGCCGTCGGCCAACGCCTCGGGATCGATGCTGCGCTCGATGAAGAACTTGCCGGGCACCTCCTTGGTGACCTGATCAAAGAGTTGCAGCAGCGCCGGAAACAGCGCGCGCTCGTCCGCCGTCGTCAGGGGTTTGACCTGGTGGAGGATGCCCCAGGCGGTCAGCAGCGCATAGCCCAGATCCCGCTGTACCGGGTCGCGGTTGCTGCGCAGATTGCAGCGGTTCGGGTCGGACAGGGTGATGTTCAGCGTCTTGGTCTTGTCGCTGCCGTGCTGGGTGTAGCGCACGGAAATGACCACACGGCTGATGCAGGCCGCCCGACTGAAGAGGTGATCCTTGCCGAAGAGCGATTCGGCCACCGCCTCGATATCGTCATCGGCGGTGACCTTGAGGCTGGCGCGGTGTTTGTAGTTGTCCGGGCGGGCGTCAACCTCCACCACGGCGACGTGCTCGATGTCGAAGCCGTCCACCCTGGGTGGGCTCAGACGCAAGGAGTCCAGAAAGCGCCCCATGTTGTATTGCTTGAGCGTGAGGGGCTTGCCGGAGAGATCCAGCTTGAGACCCGTCTCGGCAAAGCAGCCGGCCACCTGCTGGCGCACCGAGGGGCTGGCCGAGAACACCTCGATCACACCCTCGTCAGGTGAAAACAGCAAGGTCGCCTCGTTGAGCGGCCGGTAGTAGCGCTCCTGGCGGCTGCCATCGGCTTCCTGGTATTCGGCAACGCTGGACAGCGGCCCACCATGGCGCACGATCAGCAGGTGTTGCGGGATGTCTTGGCCGGCGGCGTTTTTCTTGTCAACCTGCAGGTGCGTCACCGTGCATCGACCGGTGAGTTCGAGCCTCTCCTG
>JAYRLJ010000372.1:0-3066 GCA_041905305.1 Hylemonella sp.
CCTTTACGCCGGCAAGCAGGTCATCCTGACGCCCATCGAGCGCACCCGGCCCGTCCAGCTGCAGCAAGCTGTCGACGTCTGGACCGCGCTGGGGTGCCGGGTGCAGAAGATGACGCCGGAAGCGCATGACGCAGCCTTCGCTGCCGTCAGTCATCTGCCGCACCTGATCGCCTTCGCGCTGATGAACGCCATCAGCAGCCAGCCGCAGGGTCAGGACTTTCTCAGCCTGGCGGGGCCGGGCTTTCGCGACTTCACCCGTATCGCGGCCAGTGACCCCCAGGTCTGGCGCGACATCCTGCTGTCGAACCGGGAAGAACTGCTCGCCCAGTCCCGGGGTTTTCAGTACCAGCTGCGCACGCTTGAGCGCCTGATCTCCAGCGGCGATACACAGGCACTGGAAGAACTGATCGACCAGGCCAGTCGCACCCGTGCCGGCTGGAGCATGAACAAGTTCCAGAAGTAATGTTTGCCACCGAGTTTCTCGACCTCCCGCCGCTGGCCGGCGCCCAGGGCCGTGTGGTCCTGCCCGGCTCCAAAAGCATCTCCAACCGCGTGCTCTTGCTGTCGGCCCTGTGCCGCGGCCGCACTACGCTCCACGACCTGCTGGATTCCGACGACACCCGCGTCATGCTGGCAGCGCTTCGGCAGCTCGGCTGCGGCGTACAGCAGGATGGCAGCACGGTGGTCATCGACGGCCTCGACGGGCAGTTGCCCGCCACCGCCCTGAAGTTCTTCATGGGCAATGCCGGTACCGCCATGCGTCCGCTGACCGCCGCACTGGCCGTGCTGGGCGGCGACTTCGAACTCTCGGGCGTGCCGCGCATGCACGAGCGGCCGATCGGCGACCTGGTCGATGCCCTGCGCCAGCTCGGCTGTCAGATCGACTACCTGGGCAACAAAGGTTATCCGCCGCTTCGTATCGGCAGGCCAACCCTGCAACTCGATGCACCGATCCGGGTGCGCGGCGATGTGTCCAGTCAGTTCCTCACCGCCCTGCTCATGGCGCTGCCACTGGTGGCCACGAAGGACATCCAGATCGAGGTGGTCGGCGAGCTGATCTCCAAGCCGTACATCGAGATCACGCTGAACCTGCTGGCACGCTACGGCATCCAGGTGCGCCGCGACGGCTGGCAGCGCTTCACCATTCCCGCCGGCAGCCGCTACCAGTCACCCGGCACGCTGCATGTGGAGGCCGATGCCTCCTCCGCCAGCTACTTCATCGCCCTGGGTGCGATCGCTGCCCACCAGGCGGCGCCGGTGCGCATCGAGGGCGTGGGCGAGAGCTCGATCCAGGGCGACATCAAGTTCGTCGACGCCGCCCGGCTGATGGGCGCGCGCGTCAGCGGCGGCCCCAACTGGCTGGAAATCAGCCGCGGCAGCTGGCCCCTGAAGGCCATCGACCTGGACTGCAACCACATTCCGGACGCCGCCATGACGCTGGCCGTGATGGCGCTCTACGCCGACGGCCCCAGCACCTTGCGTAACATCGCCAGTTGGCGGGTCAAGGAAACCGACCGCATCGCCGCCATGGCCACTGAATTACGCAAGCTCGGTGCTGCGGTGGAAGAAGGCCCGGACTACTTGCGCGTCACGCCGATCGCGCGCAACGGCTGGCAGGCGGCAAGCATCCACACCTACGACGACCACCGCGTCGCCATGTGCTTCTCGCTCGCCGCCTTCAACCCGGCCGGCCGGCCGGTGCGCATCCTCGACCCCAAGTGCGTTGCCAAGACCTTTCCGGACTACTTCGAGACCTTGTTCTCGGTCGTCTCGCCGGCACCGGGCGCCGTGCCGGTACTGTGTGTCGATGGCCCGACCGCCTCCGGCAAGGGCACCTTGGCCTCGCGCCTGGCTGAGCGCCTGGGCTACCACCTTCTGGATTCCGGCGCCCTGTACCGGGTCACGGCGCTGGCCGCCCTGCGCGCCGGCCTGAGCCTGGAGCCGGCCAATGAAGCCGCCATCGCGGCCCTGGCCGAGCGCCTGCCGGTGCGCTTCCAAGGCGAGCGCGTGTTGCTGGACGGCGACGATGTCAGCGACGCCATCCGCAGCGAGGAAGGCGGCATGAACGCTTCCAAGGTCTCCGCCCTGCCGGCCGTGCGTACCGCGCTGGTCGCACTGCAACACAGCTTTGCCCGCTTGCCCGGCCTGGTGGCCGATGGACGGGACATGGGCACGGTGATCTTCCCTGATGCGCCGCTCAAGGTCTTTTTGACCGCCAGCGCGGAAAAAAGAGCCGAAAGACGCCATAAGCAGTTGATTTCAAAGGGGATTTCAGCTATATTGTCAGAGCTTCGCGCCGATCTGGAAGCGCGTGACGCCCGCGACATGAATCGCAGCGTTGCGCCTCTCAAGCCGGCGCAGGATGCCCGGTTGCTGGACAACTCGGATTTGTCGATTGAAGAATCGGTCGATCTGGTGTTGGACTGGTGGCAGAGCAAACAGCCGTTCGAATCCTCAGGGTCCTGAAGTTCGAGCGACTGCAAGGCCCAGAAGGCTCCCCTCGCGCAGCAAGCGCTTCGGCCTTCTGGATCACCAACTTAACCCGCGGCATCGCCGCACAAACCGCCGTCGAAAGCTACCCCCCGTCAGCAATGGTGCTGGCGTCACGCCATGGCCTGAAAACCATGGACGCCCAGATGGTCTAGGAACTTACATGTCTGAATCTTTTGCCGCCCTGTTTGAAGAATCCCTGAAGCGCGCCGAAATGCGCTCGGGCGAAGTGATCACCGCCGAAGTCGTGCGCATCGAGCACAACTTCGTCGTGGTCAACGCCGGTCTCAAATCCGAGGCCTATGTCCCCGTCGAGGAATTCAAGAACGACCAGGGCGAGCTCGAAGTCCAAGTGGGCGACTTCGTGTCGGTGGCCATCGACGCCATCGAAAACGGCTACGGCGACACCATCCTGTCGCGCGACAAGGCCAAGCGCCTGGCCTCCTGGATGGCCCTGGAAAAGGCCCTGGAATCCGGCGAATTCGTCACCGGCACCACCAGCGGTAAGGTCAAGGGCGGCCTGACCGTGCTGGTCAACGGCATCCGCGCCTTCCTGCCGGGCTCGCTGGTCGACAC
>JAYRLJ010000373.1:0-3056 GCA_041905305.1 Hylemonella sp.
CCTCAATCGCCTCACCGATCGGTCGCGCGAGCCGGCATGGCGGGCGAGCGCCCGGCGCGCGGCGGAGATCTGGATCCGGCGCTACCGCGCGAGTTGCACGCCGCTGGTGCTGGCCAATGGCTCGGAGGCGCAGGCCGTGGCGAGCTGGTGCCTCGCCAGCGACATCGCCGCCGACAGGCTGGTGGTACTGCTGCCTGACGACGATTGCCTGCCGTCCGATCTGCATCTCATCGGCCCGGCCATCGCGCGCCGGCCCTCGAGCTTGCCGTCGGCGCGCAGCACGTATCGCAGCCAGGGCCGCGTCCGGATCGGCCTGCAGTTGCTCGAGAACAGCGCCGGGCCGTTGACCCACATGACGCAGCTCCACCGCGCCATGCACGTGCTCGCCGCATGGCTGGGCGCCACCGACGATCAACAGGGAGGAACGTGACGTGACGAAGTTCAGGATTCAAGATCTGGAAGCGCCAGGCTGGGTGGTGCTGCTGTCGCTGACTGCCAGCTGGCCCGTGGTGCGCCAGGGAGACGAGCTGTTGGGTGACTTCCGCCTGGCCGCGAAAGCCTTGCGACTACGCGGTGTGTTGGAGGGCTTGCGGCAGCGGCTGATCGACGCCAGGCCCGGCTATCTCGATGGCGTAAAGCTGGTGGTGGTGAACCAGCTCAACGCCCTGCAGGCCGATCGCATCGGCGCGGCGCTGCTGGCTGCGCCCGAGACCGGCCGACGCCTCGCCGCCGGGGTCGCGCAGCAGATCAGCGCGGAGCTTGTCCAGGCTTTGAACGCGCTGCAGACGGAGGCGTATCGCCGCATGGTGAACGACGATCTCGTCGACCAACTGCGCCGCGACGAGGCCCGGCGCCCGGCATGGATGACCGAGGAACAACCCATCGACGCGGTGCGCGCTGCGCTGGTGAAGGCGGGCCGGCGACAGACCTTGTGGCGCCGCGTGCGCGGAGGCTCGGCGGAGCTTTTCGAGATCCCTTCGGTACCAGCCACCGAGCCGCGGCTGGTCGGATCGATCACGCTGGACGGCTCGATCGTGTCCATCGTCGACCGCAGCCGGCGCTTCGCGCTCCAAGGCGCGTGCAAGGCGTCGGCGACGGTGAAGAAACTCGAGATCGGAGCGAGGAGCTTTGCGTGCCAGGTGGACGACGCCGCGCTCTTCGCGCGCATCCGCTCCTTGCCGCCGGGGCAATCACTCTCTCTGCAAGTCGACGTGGCGGACTCGATCGTGCACGGCGGGGAGTTGAGGAGGGAATTCCGGGTGACGGGGTTGGGCTGAACGCGGCGCGCTGCGCTGACCCGAGCCCAGAGCCGCTGGCTGCAGTCATCTGCACCCACATGTAGCTCTTGGCCTGGGCCTTTCTGCCCGGCTCCTTGAGCACCTGCACCTCGGTCTCGTCGCCGTGCACGATCGGCGCGTCCAGCAGTGCGTCGCGCAGCAGGTTGATCACCGGCTGCACGGCGGCGCCCACGCGCACGACGCTGGCGGCCAGCGTGTTGCGCGACCAGTTCGCACCGCCGAAGCGACCGAGCAACGTTGTCATCGAGCAGGCGCAGCGGCTGGGCGCCGTCAGCGTTGTAGAGGTACCAGGTGGGCGAGGGTTGCAGGTGCATGGCATGGAGCGAGTGGTTCGCTCCATGTAGCGACTCAGCTAACCACAGGCTCTATGAACTCACGAGGCACGCCGAAGGAATGCCCGCTGTAGTGTGCGGAGTCTCCCGCCTCGGTCGTGCTGCCAAAGCCAAGCCAGAAGTACCCATGGGAGTCTACTTCACACACAACAGCAGATTGACCCACGAATGCGCGCATCTCTTCCTGTTCGCTTGCAGGCAGGTCATGCGTTAGCCAGTCCGGCAGACCAAGCAACTTCACGCGGTCGCCCACGCGGATGTCGGTAGTCATCTCAACATCCCCCTGAGTACTGCTCACCCTTAGGCCCAGAGCACTTGCACGAGACATGCTTCGGCTGACACTGCAAATTCGCAGTGGCATTCGCCTTGGCGATGTTTCTGGCCGTGCCTAGGTCGTTCGCAGTACCGCCACCAAATGAGAAGCGCTTCGACGGGTCCTCGGGGCAGTTGCCCGGGATGTTGTCATTGCAATCGGCGCGTGCCTTGCATGACCACTGCCCTGCAGTTCTGTCCGGCCACCAGATGTCTCGCGGTACGACCCTAGGTACAGGCACCGGCACCGGCACCGGCTTGGGCGCAACGATGCCGGCCTCAGCACACACGGCTGCATTGGCAGGGTTCGCACACGCGGCAATCGACTGCAACCCTTCAGGGTCCACGTAGCTCAGTGGGTTTCCGCCGACATACGCGAACGTATTGATGCCCCCGCTGAGCCCGATGGGATCGGATTGGGCGTACCGCCCGATCGAGGCATCGTAGTCTCTGAAGAAGTTGTAGAAGAGGCCGCTCTCGGCGTCGGCGTACTGCCCTGGCAAGCGCAGGAAGAAGGCGAAGGCGCCGAGGCTGGCGGGGTTGGTGTTGGGCGCTGTGGTGCCGAAGGGCTCGGCGAGCCAGCTCCAGCGCTGCTGAGCCGAGGTGTTGAGCACCACGCGGGGCGTGTTCAGGTGATCGGTGTGGATGTAGAAGACGCTGGGCGGGTTGGTGCCGTTGGGGGTGAACACGGCGAGCGGCGTGTCGCCCAGCCAGACGTACTCTCTGAGGGCGGTGCCCGCGTTGTTGTACTCGCCCAGCAGGTGCCCCTGGCTGTCGTAGACGAACAGCACCGTGCTGGAAGCGCCCGAGCTGCTGAACTTGCGCACCCGGCGCCCGAAGCCGTCCACCGCGTAGGTGGTGGTGACCCCGGCCTTGAGCAGCGTGGCCAGCCTTCCGGCCAGGCTGTAGGTGGCGGTGTAGCTGTCGCTGGTGGTGTTGCCCGCGCTGTCGTAGCCGAAGCTCCTGGCCGGGTTGGTGGTGCTCGTGAGCCGGTTGCTGGTGCTGGCGGTGGTGTAGGTGCTGGCCGTGCCGTTCAGGCTCACGCCGGTGCGGTTGCCGTTGGCGTCGTAGCCGATGCTCCAGCTGGCGGTTGAGGTGACCACGCTGGTCAGCC
>JAYRLJ010000374.1:0-3030 GCA_041905305.1 Hylemonella sp.
GGCATCCTGATTGGCGCGGTGACCTTCTCCGGCTCACTCATCGCCTTTGGCAAGCTCAACGGCAAGATCGGCGGCAAGCCGCTGCTGCTGCCGGCGCGCCACTGGCTCAACCTCGTGGCCCTGCTGGTGGTGATCTGGTTTGGCCGCGAGTTCATCGCCGCCAAGGACGTGGCCTCGGGCATGACGCCGCTGATCGTGATGACCGTCATCGCCCTGCTTTTCGGCGTGCACATGGTGATGGCCATCGGCGGGGCCGACATGCCGGTGGTGGTGTCCATGCTCAACAGCTATTCGGGCTGGGCCGCTGCGGCCACCGGCTTCATGCTGAGCAACGACCTGCTGATCGTGACCGGCGCGCTGGTGGGCTCTTCGGGCGCCATCCTGTCCTACATCATGTGCAACGCGATGAACCGCAATTTCATCAGCGTGATCGCCGGCGGCTTCGGCTCCGGCGGCGGTGCGCCTGCCAAGTCCGGCGAAGCGGCACAGCCGCAGGGCGAGGTGGTGCCGGTGAGCGCGGTCGAGACGGCCGAGCTGCTGCGTGAGGCCAAGAGCGTGATCATCGTGCCGGGCTACGGCATGGCGGTGGCCCAGGCGCAGCACACGGTGAACGAGATCACCAAGACCCTGCGCGACAAGGGTGTGACGGTACGCTTCGGCATCCACCCGGTGGCGGGCCGCATGCCGGGCCACATGAATGTGCTGCTGGCCGAGGCCAAGGTGCCTTATGACATCGTGCTCGAGATGGACGAGATCAACGAGGACTTTTCCGACACCGACGTGGCCATGGTCATCGGCGCCAACGACATCGTCAACCCGGCGGCGCAGGACGACCCGACCAGTCCAATCGCCGGCATGCCGGTGCTGGAGGTCTGGAAGGCCAAGACCTCCATCGTGATGAAGCGGTCCATGGCGTCGGGTTACGCCGGTGTGGATAACCCCTTGTTCTACAAGGACAACAATCGCATGCTGTTCGGGGATGCAAAGAAGATGCTGGACGAGGTCTTGACGGCGCTCAAGGGCTGACGAGGCATAATCCGCTCGTCGCAGAAAAAGCACGACCGTGCTGGAATACCCGGCACGGTCTTTTTACGTGGATCGACCAGATAGAAGAAGACAGGAGACCCGACCATGACCGAGCGCCTCTGGCTCAGCAGCTATCCGGCAGGTGTGCCCGCCGACCTGCCGCCCTCGCCCTATCCCTCCCTCGTTGCGCTGATGGAGGAGAGCTTCTGTCAGTACGCCGCCCGACCGGCGTACAGCTTCATGGGCAAAGAGCAGACCTATGGCGAGACCGACCGACTCAGTCGTGCCTTTGCTGCCTACCTGCAGGGGCTGGGTCTGGCCAAGGGCGACCGCGTCGCCATCATGATGCCCAACGTGCCGCAGTACCCGGTGGTGGTGGCAGCGGTGCTGCGGGCTGGTTATGTGGTGGTCAATGTCAACCCGCTCTACACCGCGCGCGAGCTGGAGCACCAGCTCAAGGACTCCGGTTCGAAGGCCATCGTCATCATCGAGAACTTCGCCCACACGCTGCAGAAATGCCTGGCGGCCACGCCGGTGCAGCACGTGGTGCTGTGCGCCATGGGTGACCGCCTCGGCCTGCTCAAGGGCGCCCTGGTCAACTACGTGGTGCGCAATGTCAAGAAGCTGGTGCCCGCCTTCGACCTGCCCGGCGCCGTCCGTTTCAACGACGCGGTGGCCCAGGGCGAGCGCGGCACCTTGCGCCAGCCGGAGATCGCGCCGGACGACGTGGCCGTGCTGCAGTACACCGGCGGCACCACCGGCGTGTCCAAAGGGGCGGTGCTGTTGCATCGCAACGTGATCGCCAACGTGCTGCAGTCGCAGGCCTGGAACGAGCCGGTCATGAAGAAGGTGCCGGCCGACGAGCAGATCACCACGGTCTGCGCGTTGCCCCTGTACCACATCTTCGCCTTCACCGTGGGCATGATGCTGTCCATGCGCACCGGCGGCAAGTTGCTGCTGATCCCCAACCCGCGCGACCTGCCGGCGGTGCTGAAAGAGCTCTCCAAGCACGTCTTCCACAGCTTCCCGGCCGTCAACACCCTGTTCAACGGCCTAGCCAATCATCCCGACTTCAACAAGGTGGACTGGAGCCACCTCAAGGTGTCGGTGGGTGGTGGCATGGCGGTGCAGGGCGCCGTGGCGCAGAAATGGCTGGAAAAGACCGGCTGCCCCATCTGCGAGGGCTACGGCCTGTCCGAGACCAGCCCGTCGGCGAGCTGCAATCCGGTCACCAACACCGAGTTCACCGGCACCATCGGCGTGCCGATCCCGGGCACCTGGATGAAGATCATTGATGACGATGGCCGCGATGTGCCGCAGGGCCAACCGGGCGAGATCGCCATCAAGGGGCCGCAAGTCATGGCTGGCTACTGGCAGCGCCCGGACGAGACCGCCAAGGTCATGACGGCCGACGGCTGGTTCAAGACCGGTGACGTCGGCATCATGGACGAGAAGGGCTTCTTCCGCATCGTCGACCGCAAGAAGGACATGATCCTGGTCAGCGGTTTCAACGTCTACCCGAACGAGGTGGAGGACGTGGTGGCGCGCCTGGACGGTGTGCTGGAGTGCGCTTGCGTCGGCGTGCCCGATGCGCAGTCCGGCGAGGCGGTCAAGCTGGTGATCGTGAAGAAGAACCCGGCCTTGACCGAGGAGCAGGTGCGTGCCTACTGCCGCGAGAACATGACCGGCTACAAGCAGCCCAAGGTGATCGAGTTCCGCGCCGAGCTGCCGAAGACGCCGGTGGGCAAGATCCTGCGCCGCGAACTGCGCGATTCCAAGTAAGCGAGGCGACCTGGCCGTGCCACCGGTGACCACGGCCATCCTCAGCGCCCTGGCGGAGGAGCAGCAGGGCCTGCTGGAGCGGTTGCGGCAACCGCAGCTCGTGCAGCGCGCCGGGCGTGAGTTCTGGCGCGGCGAACTGCACGGCCAGCCGGTGGTGCTGGCCCTGTCGCGCATCGGCACGGTGGCGGCAGCCACCACCGCCACCACGCTGATCGAGGCCTT
>JAYRLJ010000022.1:0-17754 GCA_041905305.1 Hylemonella sp.
CAACGGCCTGATGGCCTACGCGACCGAGATCGTGGCGCGCACCGAGCAGTATTTCTGCCCCATCAAGCATGCGCACAAGGTGCTGGGCAGCCATGCGCGCTATGCACGCTTTCTCGACTACGGTGACGCCGCCGACTACCCCGCGCGGCTCGAAGAATTCCGACGTGCCCTTGAAAGGAAAGACCATGAAGATCCTGCTGCCAGTTGACGGCTCCGACCTGTCGCTTGAAGCGGCGCGCTACGTTGTGCGCCTGGTGCGCGAAGGCCTGGGCGCCAGCGTGGTGCTGGCCAATGTGCAGGAACCGGCCTCGCTGTACGAGATGCTGGTGGCACACGACGCCGAGGTGCTGGAGCGCATTGCCACCGAAGCCGGCCTGCACGCCATGGCCTCGGCCGAGGCGCTGCTGCAGCAGGCGGGCATCAGCTACGAGCGCGAAGTGGTCAAGGGCGATCCGGCGCACATGCTGGTGGAGATTCTGGAGCGCTACAGCTGCGATCTTGTCGTGATGGGTGCGCGCGGCAAGGGCGACCTGCGCAGCGCGCTGCTTGGCTCGGTGTCGCACGAGGTGCTGCACGCCGCCGGTGTGCCGGTGATGATCGTCAAGCCGGCGCAGGAGGCGTGAACCGGCGGTTGACGCGGGGCCGATGCGTCAAACGGCTGCAACAGCGCCGCCGTATCATCCCCGCATGACCGAACTGATCCTGATCCGCCACGGCGAGACCGACTGGAACCGCGAGCTGCGTTTCCAGGGCCAGCTCGACGTGCCGCTCAATGCGGTCGGGCACGAACAGGCGCGGCGCGTGGCCGAGCGGCTGGCGCAGGCGCCGCTGCAGCACCTGGTCAGCAGTGACCTGCTGCGCGCGCGCCAGACCGCCGAGCCGGTGGGTGCCCACCCGCTGCAGCCCATGCCCCTGGCACCCGAGCTGAGCATGGCCTTGCGCGAGCAGCACTTTGGTCTGGCCGAGGGCCTGCGTGTGGCCGACATCAAGGCGCAGCACGCCGAGGCCTGGGCGCAGTGGGTGCGCTTCGAAGCTGACTACGCCTTCGAAGGCGGCGAGAGTACGCGTCAGTTCCACGCACGCGTGGTGGCCGCGGTGCGCGAACTCGGCCGGCGCCATGCCGGGCAGACGCTGGTTGTGGTGACGCATGGCGGCGTGCTCGACATGGTGTACCGCACGGCGCGCGGGCTGTCACTGTCCGGGCCGCGCCAGAGCGAGATCCCAAACGCCGGGCTCAACCGCGTGCGCCTGAATGGCGACACCATCGAGATCGTGCAGTGGGCCGACACCGCGCACCTGGCTGACCTGCCGCCGCAGCCGGTCTACGACCAGAACAAGCTGGCGCGCGCCGCGGCGCAGGAGACCGGATCAGCCTGACGCCGGCAGGGTTGTGGCGCCAGCGGGGATAATCGGGGCATGCCGAGCCGCATGCCATTTTTCTCCCCGCCGATGACGAGGCCCGTATGGCGCTGATGATCACCGACGAGTGCATCAACTGCGACGTCTGCGAGCCCGAGTGCCCGAACGAGGCCATCTACCTCGGCGAGGTGATCTACGAGATCGACCCCAATCGTTGCACCGAGTGTGTGGGCCACTTCGACGAGCCGCAGTGCGTGCAGGTCTGCCCGGTGGCTTGCATCCCGGTGAACCCGGCCCATGTGGAAGATCGCGAGACGCTGTGGCAGAAGTACCGCCGTCTGCAGGCCGAGGCCCAGGCCGCGCAGCTCCCCGCTGCCGGGGCCGGTAAGCCCACCGCCTGAGCGGATGCCGGGCGCGCGCTCAGCGCGCGGTACTGGTGCTGTTGGCGCTGTCGGTGTTGCCCGCGTCGTTGTCGGCGTTTCTCTTCTTCGCCGTTTTCTTGCTGTCCTTCTTCTCACCCGCCGCGTGGGCGGTGAAGTAGGGCGGTTGCTTGGGCTTTTTCTTGCTGGTGTGCGCAGGCTTGGTGTCGTGTGCTGCGGCGGGGGGCTTGCCCGCATCTGCCTGGGGTGCCTGCCGGGCGGCGCGCTCGGCGGCGTCTTCCTGCTTCAGGCGGTCTTTCTCCAGCGCATTCGCGGCCTGGCGTGCACGCGCCGTGTCGGCGGCGGCCTGCGCCTGCTGGGCACGCGTGCGGCTGTCGCTGGCATCGACCGCCACACCGCCGGCGCAGGGCGACTGGCTGTAGCTGTCGCCGCAACGGTAGATGTTTTGGGCGTTCACGCCCGTCGATAAAGCGCTGGAAGCTATTAAAAGAGTAGCAATGACGGCAGGGCGGATCATGCGGCATCTCCTGGTGCGGCAGCGGGGTCGGGCGTCGCCGCCGGTCGCGGTGGCTTCGGCCGCGGTGGCTTGGCGGTGTGGATCAGCATGGTGGCCTTGGCCATGTCGCCGGCCAGCAGGTCGGGCAGGGCCTTGAGCGAGCGGGCGATGCAGTCCTCGATGGCGGTGCGATGCTCCGGCGAGGGCTTCTTCAGTACCCAGTTCACCACCTCCGACTTGACGCCCGGGTGGCCGACACCGATGCGCAGGCGCCAGTAGTCGTCGGTGCCGAGCTGGGCGTGGATGTCGCGCAGGCCGTTGTGGCCGGCGTGGCTGCCGCCGAGCTTGAGCTTGACCTGGCCGGGCACGATGTCGAGTTCGTCATGCGCCACCAGGATCTCGTTGGGCTGGATCTTGAAGAAGCGCGCCAGCGCCGCGACCGACTTGCCGGACACGTTCATGAAGGTCTGCGGCTCCAGCAGCCAGACCGTCTGGCCCTTGACCGTGGTGCGCGCCACCAGGCCGTGGTAGCTCTTGTCCATCACCAGGTTGGCCTTGAGCTCGCGCGCCACGGCGTCGATCCACCAGAAGCCGGCGTTGTGGCGCGTGGCCTCGTACTCCGGGCCCGGGTTGCCCAGGCCGACAAACAGTTTGATCATGCGCGGATTATCGTGGCTGTGCCAACGGCATCGGGGTTACCAAAAGCAACGGCCCACCGAGGTGGGCCGTTGCGGGCGGGGCAGAAGAGGTGATTACTTCTTCTTGGCCGGGGCCTTCTCGGCCGGGGCGGCTTCGGCGGCAGCCGGAGCAACTTCGGCTTCTTCAGCCGGGGCCACGACGGTCACCAGCACCGGGTTGGCCTTGCCGTGGGTCACGGCGGTCACGCCCTTGGGCAGGGTGATGTCGGCCAGGTGCAGCGAGTCACCCTTCTTCAGACCGCTCAGGTCCACGTTGATGAACTCGGGCAGGTCAGCCGGCAGGCAGGCCACTTCGAGTTCGGTCACGACGTGGTTGACCAGGCACAGGTCCAGCTTGACGGCCGGGGAGTTCTCTTCACCGCTGTAGTGCAGCGGCACCTTCATGTGCAGCTTGGTGTTGGCGTCCACGCGCTGGAAGTCGATGTGCAGCACGAGTTGCTTGAACGGGTGCATCTGCACGTCGCGCAGCAGGACCTTGCTTTCCTTGCCATTCAGTTCCATGTCCAGGATGGACGAGTGGAAGGCTTCCTTCTTCAGGGCGTGCCACAGTGCGTTGTGGTCGAGTTCGATCAGTTGCGGCTCGGCGGCGCCACCATAGACGATGGCGGGCGTACGACCCGTGTTGCGCAGACGGCGGCTCGCACCCGTACCCTGCTTGGCGCGCTCAAAGGCGACGAATTTCATAGTTCAACTCCATGGAGAGTCCACCGCGACCAGTGTGACTCCGGTTTAACAAGGCCTGCGGCGGAACTGCGCGCAGGCCGGCGATTGCCTCAGAACAGGTCTTCCTGCTCCGAGAACAAACTCATGACCGACTCGCCCTTGGCGATGCGGTGGATGGTTTCAGCGATCAGCGGTGCCACGCTGAGCTGGCGGATCTTGTTGCAGCCGGCAGCCGTGGGGCTGAGCGGGATGGTGTTGGTCACCACCACTTCGTCCAGGGCCGTGCCCTTGGAGATGCGCTCGATGGCCGGGCCGGAGAAGATCGGGTGCGTGCAGTAGGCGTAGACCTTCTTGGCACCGCGCTCCTTCAGAACCTCGGCGGCTTTGACCAGCGTGCCAGCGGTGTCGATCATGTCGTCCATGATGACGCAGTTGCGGCCTTCGATCTCGCCGATGACGTGCATCACTTCGCTCACATTGGCCTTGGGGCGGCGCTTGTCGATGATGGCCAGGTCGCAGCCGAGCTGCTTGGCCAGCGCACGCGCGCGCACCACGCCACCGACGTCGGGCGAGACGACGATCAGGTCTTCGTACTTCTTCTGCCGCAGATCGCTCAACAGCACCGGCGAGGCGTAGATGTTGTCGACCGGGATGTCGAAGAAGCCCTGGATCTGGTCGGCGTGCAGGTCCATGGTCAGCACGCGGGCCACGCCCACGGCTTGCAGCATGTTGGCCACCACCTTGGCCGTGATCGGCACGCGCGTCGAGCGCGGGCGGCGGTCCTGGCGGGCATAGCCGAAATAGGGAATGACGGCGCTGATGCGTTCGGCCGACGCACGCTTGAGCGCGTCGACCATGATCAGCAGTTCCATCAGGTTGTCATTGGTCGGCACGCAGGTCGACTGGATGACGAAGACGTCGCGGGCGCGCACGTTCTGGTTGATTTCGACCGTCACCTCGCCGTCGGAGAAGCGGCCTACCGTGGCCGAACCGAGGGAGATGCCGAGATGCTTGGCAATGTCCGCGGCCAGGCCGGGATTGGCATTGCCGGTGAAAAGCATGAAATCAGGGGAAGGAGCGGCCTGCATGTACGTCCCAGCGATCAAATACCCAGAAAAATTTGGCAGGGGAGGAAGGACTCGAACCCTCGCATGCCGGAATCAAAATCCGGTGCCTTAACCAACTTGGCGACTCCCCTACACAGGTTGGCAGCCTGAACGGCTACCGACCGACAACTTCATCGCTGGTCGCCCAACCCGCCAGGGGGTGGACATCCAGGTTGCTGCACAACCGGGCCTCCATCGCGTCCGGCGCCTTCGGAACGCTAAAAGAGGGCGGTGCCCAGGCAAACACGGCACTTCCAGAACCTGTCATCCTGCCTTGCAGACCGAGAGAAGCGAGCCAATCGAGGGCTTGCGTCACGCCAGCGCAGAGCTTCTGGGCAACAGGCTGCAAGTCGTTACGGCCAAAGCCGTATGGGTCTGCAGCAAAGCCTGAGATTGTAGCAGTATTTGTATCGCGTTTCAACGACGGGTCGGAAAAAATTGCGCGGGTGTCGAGTCCGGCCTGCGGTTTGACCACCAGCAGCCGGCCCTTGGGCACGTCCAGCGGGGTGATCTGCTCGCCGATGCCTTCCACCCAGGCGTTGCGGCCGTGCAGGAAGAAGGGCACATCGGCGCCCAGCGCCAAACCGATCGCGGCGAGTTGTTCCAACGAGAAGTTCAGCTGCCACAGTCGATTGAGTGCCAGCAGTGTGGAGGCTGCGTCCGATGAGCCGCCGCCCATGCCGGCCTGCGCCGGCAGGCGCTTTTCCACGCCGATGTGCACGCCCTCGGTGCAACCGCTGGCGGTTTGCAGCGCACGCGCAGCGCGCAGGATGAGGTCGTCCGCTGGCAGCGGCTGCAGCAGGTCCTCGCGCTCGATGAGGCCGTCAGCGCGGCGTTCGAAGTGCAGCGTGTCGGCCCAGTCGATGAGCATGAAGGCCGACTGCAGCAGGTGGTAGCCGTCGGCGCGCCGGCCCGTGATGTGCAGGAACAGGTTGAGCTTGGCGGGGGCCGGTACGTCGTAGAGCGCCTTCATGCGGTCGATTATCGACGCCTGCGCGGCGGCCAGGGCGTCAACGCTCCAGCAGCAACCGCAGTTCGGTGGCCGGCGCCGGCGCGGTACGCTGTGCCGTCAGGCGCCCGGCGTCGAGCTGGCTCAGGTCGGCCCGCCAGCCATCGGCGGTGGTCTGCACCCCGGCCAGCCATTGGAACAGGGCGGCCACCGGCAGCGCGGCACCGCTGGCCTGGGTGGCGAGGGCGTCGAGCGAATCGAACTGCTGCGTCTCACCGTTGCGCGTCAGAGTGGCGGCCTGCGGTGTCCAGCGCAATTCGGCCAGTACCGTGCCCAAGGGGCTGTACAGGCGCAACTCGCCTTGGGTGGCCTGACCGCTGAGCTCGAAGCCGGCCGAGAAGGCCTGGGGTGGCTCGCTGTCCACGCGCAGTGCCAGCCGGCCGCGCCAATACTGGGATTCCATGCCTTTGGGCGGCTCGGCCCTGGGGGGCTGGGCGCAGCCCGCTATCAAAACAATAGCACCCAGGGGGAGGGCAACCAGCGCCCGGCGTGGCAGGCTCACAGCGGGGCGCCCAGGCGCTTGATGGTTTCCTGCAGCGTCTCGTTCTCGGCGTTGAGGTCGAGCCCTTCCTTCCACACGCTCAAGGCTTGCTGCTGCTGGCCCGTGCGCCACAGCACCTCACCCAGGTGGGCGGCGATCTCGGCATCGGGGCGCTTGCGGTAGGCCTCCTGCAGGATGCGCAGTGCCTCGGCGGTGTTGCCGCGGCGGAACTCGACCCAGCCCAGGCTGTCGGCGATGAAGGGGTCACCCGGCGCGTATTCCAGCGCCTTGAGGATGAGCAGCCGCGCCTCGTCGAGGCGGATGTTGCGATCGGCGAAGAAATAGCCCAGGGCGTTGTAGGCGTGGTGGTAGTCGGGCTTGAGGGCGATGATCTGGCGCAGCAGGCGCTCCATGTCCTCGGCACGGTCCAGCTTCTCAGCCACCGTGGCCTGGTCGTACAGCAGGTTCACGTCCACCGGCTCGCTGCGGTTGGCTTGCTCCAGCAGGTCGTAGGCGGCCTGGTACTGCTTGTTGTCGCGCAGCAGCTGGATCTCGGCCGACAGCTTGAGCCGGGCGTCGCCCGGGGTGCGTTCCGGCAGGCGGCGGATCAGCTGGCGGCCTTCCTCCAGCTTGCCCTCGCGCGCCAGCAGGGCGGCACGCCGGCTCTGGGCACTGACCATTTCCTGCGCGTTGCTGATCTGGTCCAGCCAGCGATTGGCCTGGGCATAGTCGCGCCGTTGCTCGGCAATCTGCGACAACAGCAGGTAGGCCTGGGCCAGGCCGCGGCTGCGTTCTTCCTCGGGCATGGCGGCGCTGGCTTGCAGCAGCTCCACATAGCGCTTGATGGAGGTGTCGGCATCAACCAGTCGCCGGTCCTGCAGCTCCAGCGTGCCGCGCAGCAGCCAGGCCGGTGCGTCCTGCGGCCGGTCGCGCGTGGCCAGGCGCAGCTGATCGTAGGCTTCGCTGTGGCGCTGCAGGTTGAGCAGGATGCGGGCGTACTCCAACCGCACTTCCGACTGCGGTTGGGCGTCCAGGTACTGGCGTACCAAGGCCTCGGCCTGCGTCTGCGACACGCTGGTCAAGGCCAACGCCAGCAGCGCCGGCCCTTCGGCTTTGGCATCGATGGCATTGCCGCGCCGCGCGGCCTCCAGCGTGCCCGGCACATCACCGGCCACCAGCCGCAGGCGGCCGATGCTGGTCCAGGCGGCGGCATCGGTGGTTTGCTCGTCCAGCTGGTCGGCCAGGGCCTGTTCCAGCACCTGGGCGGCCAGCTTCTTGTCGCTGGTGCGGGCGAAGTAGCCCGGCAGCAGGTTGATGGCGGCCACGCGCTCGGGGGCGTCAGCCAGTGCAACTTCGCGCTTGAGTGGCTCGACGGCATCACTCAGGCGGTTGAGGGCGATCAGGATCTCCAGCAGGTAGCGGTTGGCCTGGCGCGACGCGGGCTGGGCCTGGCGCCAAGACCGCGCAGCCTGCAGGGCCGAGTCGCCGGCGCGTGCCTGCAACGCGATGTCGGTGGCGCGTTTGTAGAGCTGGGCTTCGTTGGTCTTGCGTGCGGCGTCGAGCAGCAGCGCATAGCCGGTGCCGGGGTCACCACCCTGCGCGGTGAGTTCGCCGAGTAACAGTTGGTAAAAGAGGGCGCCGTCGATGGCTGAGTTGGCCGGCGCAGCAGAGGGGGCGTCCGGGCTCTGGGCCTGCGCGCTGAGCGCGCCAGCCAGCATGAGGGCGGCAATGCGTTGGAGAGGCGACATCAAACCATAATAATCCAAGCCCGTTGCCCCTTCATGCCATGCCCGAACTACCGGAAGTCGAAGTCACCCGCCTGAGTTTTGCCGACCGTATTGCCGGTGCGCGCATCGTCTCGGCTCACCTGGGCAAGCCGCTGCGCTGGCCACTGGGCGTACCGGTGCAGCAACTGGCCGGGCGAACCGTGTGCGGCGTGCGCCGGCGCGGCAAGTACCTGCTGCTCGATCTGGATGAGGGCCTGCTGCTGGTGCACCTGGGCATGTCGGGTAGCCTGAGCTTCGGCTCGGCCTTGCCGCCGCCGGGCGTGCACGACCACTTCGAGCTGGTGACCACGCGCGGCACGTTGCGCCTGAACGATCCGCGCCGCTTCGGTGCCGTGGTGCATGTGCACGATGAAGCTGACCCGCAGGCGCGCAAGCTGCTGGGCGGGTTGGGCATGGAGCCGCTGTCGGATGACTTTGACGTGACCGCGTTCCATGCCGGCCTGAAGGCGCGCCGCGCGGCCATCAAGCAGGTGCTGCTGGCTGGTGACGTGGTGGTGGGTGTGGGCAACATCTACGCCTCGGAGGCGCTGTTCCTGGCCGGCATCCGTCCGACGCGCAGTGCCGCCCGCCTGAGCCGGCCACGTGCCGCCAGATTGCATGCGGCCATCCGTGACGTGCTGGCGCGCGCGGTGCAAAAGGGCGGCAGCACGCTGCGCGATTTCTCCAACGCGCAAGGTGAAAACGGTTACTTCCAGCTCGAAGCCATGGTGTATGGTCGCGAGGGTCAGCCCTGCCGGGTGTGCGGCACGCCGATCAAGGCGATCCGCCAGGGCCAGCGCAGCACCTTCTACTGCCCGCAGTGTCAGCGGGGCTAGCGGGTGGCGGTGCTATATTGAAAGTTCATTGGGAGAGATCGTGGCGACTTCATTCAACGACAAGTTTGACCAGCACGGCACGTGGCGACGCGAGTTCGCCCTGCGCCTGAAGCTGCTGGCCGAATGGATGAAGGACCATGACCTGCTTGATGCCGCAGTCGAGGAGCGCCTGCGCCGCCTGGAAACCCAGGTGCGCGCCGACAAGGTGATGGTGGCCTTCGTGGCCGAGTTCTCACGTGGCAAGTCGGAGCTCATCAACGCCATCTTCTTCGCCGGCTACGGCCGGCGCATCATGCCGGCCAGCGCCGGGCGCACCACCATGTGCCCGACCGAGATGGGCTACGACCCCGAGGTGCCGCCCTGCCTGCGCCTGCTGCCCATCGAGACGCGGCTGCAGACCCAGTCGCTGATGGAATGGCGCATGGTGCCCGAGAAGTGGACGCGCATCGACCTGGATGTGAACGACCCGCAGCAGCTGGCCGTGGCGCTGGAGAAGGTAGCCGAGACGGTGCGTGTGACGCAGGACGAAGCACGTGCGCTCGGCTTCTGGGACAGCCAGACGCCCGAAGACAACCCGCTCACCGATGCACAGGGCATGGTGGAGGTGCCGCGCTGGCGCCACGCGCTGATCAACATTGCGCACCCGTTGCTCAAGCAGGGGCTGGTGATTCTCGACACCCCAGGCCTGAACGCCATTGGTGCCGAGCCGGAACTCACCGTGAGTCTGGTGCCGCAGGCGCACGCGGTGGTGTTCATCCTGGGCGCCGACACTGGCGTCACCAAGTCGGACCTGGCGATCTGGCGCGAGCACCTGATCACCGAGTCCGATGACAGCGACACCCGCTTGGTGGTGCTCAACAAGATCGATTCACTGTGGGACGCGCTGAGTTCGCCGGCCCAGATCCAGCTGCAGATCGAACGCCAGTGCGAGACCACGGCCGAGATCCTGGGCATCCCGCGTGAGCAGGTGTTCCCGATCTCGGCGCAGAAAGGTCTGGTGGCCAAGGTCACGGACGACGAAGCGCTGCTGCAGTCGAGCTGCCTGCCAGCGCTGGAAGACGCGCTGGCGCAGCGCATCATGGGCCAGCGCCAGCGCATTCTGGGCAAGGCGGTGGCCGGCGGCATTGCCGACCTGCAGAACGAAACCGGCCGCGTGCTCAACATCCGGCGCCGCGACCTCGCCGAGCAATTGCTCGAACTCAAGGGCCTGCGCGGCAAGAACAGCAGCATCATCAAGCACATGCGCGCGCGCATTGCACAGGAACAGGCCGAGTTCGACCTCAGCGGTGCCAAGATCCATGCGGTGCGTTCGGTGCACCTCAAGCTGTTGCGCGACGTCTTTCACTTGCTGGGGTCGACCACGCTGCGCCAGGAGATGGGCCAGCTGACGCAGGCGCTGCAGCAAAAGGGCCTGAAGCTCGGTGTCAAGAAGGCCTATGGCGACACCTTCGACCGCCTGCGCGAGAACCTGCGCCGTGTGCAGTCGCTCATCGGCGAAATCCAGACCATGCTGGCGGCCACCTTCCGCCAGCTCAACGCCGAGCACGGGTTCTCGCTGCAGCCGCCCACCGAACCGCAGGTGCTGGACTACCTGAACGACCTTGATCAGATCGAGCGCGGCCATCTGCAGTACCTCGGTATCGGCAACGCCTTCCGGCTGGCGCAGCCCGAGTTTGCTGACCGGCTGGTGCGCGCGCTCTCCACCCGTGTGCGCGGCCTGCACCAGACGGCCCTGGCCGATGTGGAGCTGTGGAGCAAGTCCGCCGCGGCCCAGCTTGACGCCCAGCTGCGCGAGCGTCGCAAGAATTTCAGCCGCCGCATCGAGGCCATCGACCGCATCCAGCACGCTGCCGGCGGACTGGATGAGCGCATTGCCGAGATCGAAGGCCAGAGCCGGGCGCTGGACCAACTGGACGGCAAGCTGCAGGAGCTGACGGGCTATCTGACGCGCTCGCCGCAGGCGCCCGCGTCCAAGGCGCAGCCCGAGCTGGTGCAGGCCTGAGCGTGCAGCCTCTGGATCTGGCCACGCGGTTGGTGCGTTGGCAGCAGCATCACGGGCGCAATGACCTGCCCTGGCAGGCCACGCGCGACCCCTACCGGGTGTGGCTGTCCGAGATCATGCTGCAGCAGACCCAGGTGGTCACGGTGCGCGACTACTACGCCCGTTTCCTGCAGCGCTTTCCTGACGTACAGGCTTTGGCAGCGGCCCATCTGGACGAGGTGCTGGCCCTTTGGAGCGGGTTGGGCTACTACAGCCGCGCGCGCAACCTGCATGCCTGCGCGGTGCAGGTGGTTGAACGCTTTGCCGGTGTCTTTCCGCGCACCGCCGAGCAATTGCAGACCTTGCCCGGCATCGGCCGCTCCACCGCGGCGGCCATTGCCTCGATCTGTTTTGGCGAGCGCGTCGCCATTCTGGACGGCAACGTCAAGCGCGTGCTGACCCGCGTGCTCGGCTTCGACGCCGACCTGGCGGTGGCTGCCAACGAACGCACGCTGTGGACCCATGCCACCGAACTGCTGCCCACGCACGATCTGGCACGCAGCATGCCGCGCTACACGCAGGGCGTGATGGACCTCGGCGCCACCGTCTGCCTGGCGCGCAAGCCGCAATGCGAGCGCTGCCCGCTGACCGAGCTGTGCGTGGCACGGCGCGAAGGGCAACCGGAGCGCTACCCGGTGAAGACGCGCAAGCTCAAGCGCAGTGCGCAGTCGCTCTGGCTGCTTTGGGCGCAGACGGGTGATGGCGCCGTGTGGCTGCGCCAGCGGCCCACGCCGGGCGGCTGGGCCGGGCTCTACTGCTTCGAGCTGTTCGACAACCGCGAGGCCCTGGAGGCCGTGCTGCCGGCACGTTACCGCGAGGCCTTGGAAGATGCGCCGGTCTTCACCCATGTGCTGACGCACAAAGACCTGCATCTGCATCCGGTACGGGTGCAGGTGCCGGCGCGCACGCGGCTGTCAGCGGAAGGTGGCTGGTACGCCGCCGAGGCCTGGCCCGGCCTGGGCTTGCCGGCACCGGTGCGCAAGTTGCTGGAACAGGGCTGAGCTGCGGGTGCCGGTGTTCAGCCGGCGTCGAGTTCGCGATGACGCTTGAGCGTGGTCCAGCGCACGGCAAAGCGACGCGCCAGTTCTTCCACCAGAAAGACCGAACGGTGCTGGCCTCCGGTGCAGCCGATGGCCACCGTCACATAGCTTCGGTGGTTGTGCGCCATCGCGTCGAGCCAGTGGTTCAGGAAGGCTTCGATGTCGCCCAACATGCGGCTGGCCTCGGGCTGCGCCTGCAGGAAGGCGGCCACCGGTGCATCCTTGCCGGTCAGCGGCCGCAGCTCGGGCTCGTAGTGCGGGTTGGGTAGCATGCGGATGTCGAACACGTAATCAGCGTCGACCGGGATGCCGCGTTTGAAGGCGAAGGATTCGAACACCAGCGTCAGCTGGCTACCGGGCAGCGAGATCACATCCTTCACGTAACCTTGCAGCTGCGACGGCCGGATCAGGCTGGTGTCGATCACATGTGCCTGTTCGCGCAGGGCGCTGAGCAGCTCGCGTTCCAGTTCGATGGCGTCGATCAGTGCCCGGTTCAGGTCGGGCGTTGCCGCCGTGGCGGTCTGCGACAGCGGGTGCTTGCGCCGGGTTTCCGAGTAGCGCCGTACCAGCGTATCGGTCGCGGCATCGAGGAACAGCGGCTTGACGGTGATGCCCTGCTGCCGCAGCGCGGTCAGGAGCGCCGGCACCTGCGGCAGCGAGGTCGCGCTGCGCACGTCCATGGCAATCGCCAGGCGGTTGGCCTGGTGTTGCTGCTCCAGGGTGACGAAGGGCAGCAGCAGCTCGGGTGGCAGGTTGTCGACGCAGTAATAGCCGGCGTCCTCCAGCGCATGCAGCGCCACCGATTTGCCGGAGCCGGACATGCCGGTGATGAGGACGATCTCCATGTTCAACTGCCCGACTGCAGCATCTCCTTGGCGTGGGCCATCGTGGTGCCCGAGAGGCGTTCGCCGCCCAGCATGCGCGCCACTTCAGCCACGCGCTGCTCGCCTTGCACGGCGGCCACCGTGCTCAGTGTGGACTTGCCCTGCAGTTGCTTGGCCACCAGCAGGTGGTGGTCGGCGCAGGCGGCCACCTGTGGCAGGTGGGTCACGGCCAGCACCTGCCGGTCGCGGCCGAGTTGCTTCATCAGCCGGCCCACAGTCTCGGCCACCGCACCGCCGACGCCGGAGTCGACCTCGTCGAAGATCAGCGTCTGCGCGGTGCCGAGCTGGCTGGTGGTGACGGCAATGGCCAGCGCGATGCGCGAAAGCTCGCCGCCCGAGGCCACCTTGCCTACCGGGCGCGGCGTGCTGCCCGCGTGACCGGCGACCAGGAAGGCCACGTCCTCCAGGCCGCTCTGCATGGGCTGCGCGGCCTGGGTGAGCGCCACTTCAAAGCGGCCGCCCTGCATGCCCAGGCCCTGCATGGCCTGCGTGATGGCTTGCGCCAACTTGGGCGCGGCCTTGGCGCGCGCCTTGGAAATCGCTTTGGCTTCTTCCAGGTAGGCGGCCTGGGCCTGCTGCTCGGCGGCTTCCAGGCTGGCCAAGTCCGCCGCCGCATCGAGCCGGAGCAATTCTTCCTTCCAGCTGGCGAGCGTGGTGGCCAGCTCTTCCGGTGGGCGCTTGTAGCGACGCGCCAGCGACACCCATTGCGTCAGGCGCGCATCGAGCTCGGCCAGGCGTTCCGGGTCGAGGTCGGTGCGGCGCAGGTAGGCGCGCAGCGTGTGCACGGCGTCTTCCACCTGGGCCAGGCTGGACGCCAGAACCTCAGTCAGCGCCTTGAAATCGGGCTCCAGGTGCTCCTGAGTTTGTAGCAAATGCTGGGCGGTGCTGAGCGCGCGGTTGGCGCTGCTGTCCTCGCCGTCCAAGGCGTCAAGCGCACCTTGCGCGGCGTCGAGCAGCGCCTGCGCATGGGCCAGCCGGCTGTGGTCGGTGTTGAGTTCTTCCCACTCGCCGGGTTGCGGCGCGAGCTTCTCGACCTCGCCGATCTGCCATTGCAGGCGTTCGCGTTCGCGCTGCAGCGAGTCCTGCGCAGTGCGCGCTTCGTCCAGCGTGGCGAGGGCCTGGCGCCATTGCTGCCACAGCGCACTCAGGCGGCTGGTGTCCAGCTGGGCGTAGGCATCGAGCAGGCCGCGCACGGCGTCGGGCCGCGTCAGGCTCTGCCAGGCGTGCTGGCCGTGAATGTCGAGCAACTGTTCGCCCACCTCACGCAACTGCGTGGCCGTGGCCGGGCTGCCGTTGATCCAGGCGCGGCTCTTGCCCTGCGCGTCCACCGTGCGACGCAGCAGCAGCGTGTCGTCAGCGGCGAAACCCGCTTCGTCGAGCCAGGGGCGCAGCGCGCCGCCGTCATCGAACTCGGCGCCAACTTCCGTGCGGGCCGCGCCTTCTCGGATGAGGCCGGTGTCGGCGCGTGCACCGGTGACGAGCTGCAGGGCATCGATCAGAATGGACTTGCCGGCGCCGGTCTCGCCGGTGAGCACTGTGAAGCCGTTGTTCAACTCCAGCTCGAGCTCGCTGACGATGACGAAATCCCGCAGGACGATGCGCTTGAGGCTCACGGCAAGGCCACTCCTTCGTTCCAGTGCAGCTTCTGCCGCAGCGTGTCGAAATAGCTCCAGCCGCGCGGGTGCAGGAAGCGCACCTGGTGCTGCGAGCGCGTGACGACGATGCGGTCGCCATGCTGCAGCGAGGCCAGCGACTGCATGTCGAAATTGGCGCTGGCGTCGCGGCCAGCCACGATCTCCAGGGCGATCTCGGAGTCGTCGTCGATCACCACCGGGCGGTTGGTCAGGGTGTGCGGTGCAATCGGCGCCATCACCCAGCCGCCCAGGGCAGGGTGCAGGATGGGGCCGCCGACCGACAGCGAATAGGCCGTGGAGCCGGTGGGCGAGGCGATGATCAGGCCGTCGGCGCGCTGGTTGGCCACGAAGTGGCCGTCGACCTCGACGCGCAGCTCCAGCATGCCTGAAGTGCCGCCGCGGTGCACCACCACATCATTCATGGCCAGGGCGTCGAACACGCACTGCTCGCCACGCATCACGCGTGCCTGCATCAGGCTGCGACGCTCTTCCTCGTATTCACCCTGCAGCATCGGTGGCAGGGTGCTCTCGTAGCTGCCGAAGGGAATGTCGGTGATGAAGCCCAGCCGGCCGTGGTTGATGCCGATCAGCGGCACCTGAAAGCGCGCCAGCTGCCGGCCGATGCCCAGCATCGTGCCGTCACCGCCCACCACCAGACCCAGCTGGCAGTGCTGGCCGATGGCGTCCACGTCCATGACCTCGTAGCCGGCCAGACCCGTGTTGCCGGCGGTCTGCGCCTCGAGCACGACACGGCAGCCCTGTGCCTGCAGGAAGCGGGCAATGTCCTCCAGCGCCGGGCGCACCGACGCAGCGTTGCCACCGGCCGTTGCAGCCTGGTACTTGCCGATGAGGGCGACCTGCTGAAATTTGGATGTCATGCGCAAATTACATCATTAAAATGAATCCATGCTCGATGATCGTGCCAAGTTGTTGTTGAAAGCGCTGGTCGAGCGCTACATCGCGGAAGGGCAGCCGGTGGGGTCGCGTACCTTGTCGCGCGCTTCGGGGCTGGAGCTCTCGCCGGCCACCATCCGCAACGTCATGGCCGACCTCGAAGAACTGGGGCTGATCGCCAGCCCGCACACCTCGGCCGGGCGTGTGCCCACGGCGCGGGGCTACCGGCTGTTCGTGGACACCATGCTCACCGTGCAGCGCGGCGAGTTTGCGGCGCCCAGCCTGGCGCCGGACCAGCCGCAGAAGGTTATCTCCAACGCGGCCAACCTGTTGTCCAACCTGTCGCAGTTCGTTGGCGTGGTGATGGCCCCTCGGCGCACCTCAGTGTTCCGGCATATCGAGTTCCTGCGCTTGTCGGAGCGGCGCATCCTGGTCATCCTGGTCTCGCCCGACGGCGACGTGCAGAACCGCGTCATCTTCACCGAGACCGACTACACCCAGTCGCAGCTGGTCGAGGCGGCCAACTACCTCAACACCCACTACATGGGCCTGACCATCGAGCAGGTGCGGGAGCGCCTGCAGGGTGAGGTGGACAGCCTGCGCACCGAGATCGCCGCCCTGATGCAGGCTGCCGTGACGGTGGGCACCGAAGCAATGACGCAGGCGCAGGACGAGGTGGTGATTGCCGGCGAACGCAACCTGCTGTCCGTCAGCGACTTTTCCAGCGACATGAGCCAGTTGCGCCGGGCCTTTGATCTGTTCGAGCAAAAAGCGCAGCTCATGCGCCTGCTCGACATCACGGGCCAGGCCGAGGGCGTGCGCATCTTCATCGGCGGCGAAAGCCAAGTGGTGCCGTTCGAGGAGCTGTCGGTGGTCAGTGCACCCTATGAAGTGGATGGCCAGGTGGTCGGCACCCTGGGCGTGATCGGCCCTACCCGCATGCCTTACGACCGCATGATCCAGATCGTGGACATCACCTCCAAGCTGGTCAGTAACGCCCTGAGCCACAGCAAGTAGGCCCTTACAATCCTGCCTTCGGTCGGGGCGTTAGCTCAGTTGGTTAGAGCAGGGGACTCATAATCCCTTGGTCGGGGGTTCAAGTCCCTCACGCCCTACCATTTCCACTGCCTGTTTTGTAAGCATGGTCTGCCGAGCCAATACTGGCGCGGCTTGCGCGAGTTGTCCGGCGAGTTTTCCACAATGTAGGCCACAGGTGCTGGGGGTAATTTCCCGGTTCGTTGTTGGCGGCTCCGGAAGGCGCCCAGGATCGTGCTATAATTCAAGGCTTCAGCGGCTGTAGCTCAGTTGGATAGAGTACTTGGCTACGAACCAAGGGGTCGTGGGTTCGAATCCTGCCAGCCGCGCCATATAGAAAGCCTGCAACTGCAAAGTTGCAGGCTTTTTTCTTGTGTCCCGTTCCGGTGCGAGGTCAGACGCCATGAGCAAGGCATTTACCAAGGAAACCGACGCCGCGGATGATGACGATCCGCAGTTGCCGCCACTGCCGGCCGGTGGCAAGAACTACATCACGCCGCAAGGCTATGCCCGTTTGCGTGCCGAGCTGATGGAGCTGATCGACAACGAGCGTCCCAAGGTGGTGGAGGTGGTGCACTGGGCCGCCAGCAACGGCGACCGCTCGGAGAACGGTGACTACCTCTATGGCAAGAAGCGGCTGCGCGAGATCGACCGCCGTATCCGCTTCCTGACCAAGCGGCTGGAGATCGCCGAGGTGACCGATCCGAGCGTGCACCATGGCAGTGACCAAGTGTTCTTCGGCGCCACCGTCACCTACGCGGACGAGTCCGGCCGCGAACGCACCATCACCATCCTGGGCATTGACGAGGCCGACAGCGCGCAGGCGCAGGTGAGCTGGATCTCACCCATCGCCCGTGCCCTGCTCAAGGCGCGCGAAGGCGATGTGGTGAAGCTGGTCACGCCGCTGGGGGCGGAGGAGATTGAGGTAGTGGCGGTGCGGTACCCGGCACCGGCCGCGCCCTGAACCTCAGGCGCTGGGCGTGGCGCGCTCGGCGCGCAGTACCGAGGGCGTACGCCGCAGGTTGCGCAGGGCGGTTTCCAGGTGGGCCCGGTCGCGCACGGCGATGACAAAGCGCAGGTCGGTGGTTTCCTGTGCCGCTTCCTGCCCCATGTCGATGTGGGTGATGTCGGCCTCCGAGGCCGCCAGTGCCGACGCCACGCGCGCCAGCACGCCCTGCCCGTTGGACACTGTCACCACGATGCCGGTCTCGAAGGCGCGCACGGGTTCGTCGGCCCAGTCGACGCCGATGAAGCGTTCGTTGTCCTTGTTGTAGAGCCGGCGTGCCACGGCGCAGTCTTCGCGGTGCACCACCAGGCCTTCGCCGCGGCCCAGGTAGCCGACGATGACGTCACCCGGCACCGGGCGGCAGCAGCTGGCGAACTGCACCGACGCGTTCTCGCTGCCGTCCACCGTGACCGCGCCCTGGGCCGT